>CANGVB010000231.1 GCA_947456995.1 Bryobacteraceae bacterium
GCCCATAAGCAATCATCTGCTCGGAGTTGTCGACGGCGATCACACGCTCGGCCCCCTGGGCCAACAGCAACGACAGCGTGCCCTCACCAGCACCAATATCAACAATGCGCATGGGCGGCAACAGCTTCAGCAACATATCGGCAAGCGCCTTCCAGGACCTTCCCGGCACATAATGCCGTCCGAATCGCCCGGCAAGCTCGTCAAAATACGCGCGAACCCGGTCTTTACGCTTCTTCAGCGTCAGGCTCAGGCCGCTGTCATCGTCCAAAGATTCGCTAATTTCCTGCGAGGTTTGTTCGATAAGGTGAGTTACCGTTACATCGCCCGTATACCTGTAGAGATGCTTTTGGCCGCTCTTACGCAAGTCCACCAGGTTGGCTTGCTTGAGCTGCGCAAGAGACATGGAAATTCTGCTTTGCCCCATGCCAAGAATTTCCTGCAACTCTGCCACGCTCAATTCCTCTTGCATCAGCAATCGAAGAATCCGGAGTCGAGACTCGTCGCCGAGCAATTTGAGACTTTTCAGAAGGGCGGCCATGGGCAGTAAAAAGAGTGTATCAATAAATCATGATGAGTACAAAATTTGTGTTATGCTCGAATCATGTCTGCAACCGCAACCAAAATTGCGACCGAATATAAGGTCGCTGACCTCGGCTTAGCCGAGTGGGGCCGCAAAGAAATTTCCATCGCCGAGCACGAAATGCCCGGTTTGATGTCTATCCGTGGCAAGTACGCCAAAGAGAAGCCGCTGGCTGGTGTTCGCATCACCGGTTCGCTGCACATGACCATTCAGACCGCCGTCCTCATTGAGACGATGGTGGATCTGGGTGCCGACGTTCGCTGGGCGAGCTGCAATATTTTCTCGACGCAGGATCACGCTGCAGCGGCCATTGCCGCCGCCGGCGTTCCCGTTTTCGCCTGGAAGGGTGAAACCCTCGAAGAATATTGGGATTGCACCCTCAAAGCAGTTGACCACGGCAAGGGCAATGGCCCTCAGCTTGTGATCGACGACGGCGGCGACGTTACGCTGCTCATCCACAAGGGCTATGAACTCGAAAACGGTTCGGATTGGGTAAACACTCCTTCCGGCTCGCACGAAGAGAAAGTCATCAAGGACCTGCTCAAGAAGGTCTACGCCGAAAACAAGAATTTCTGGCATCCGATTGTTGCCGAGTGGAAGGGTGTCAGCGAAGAGACCACCACCGGCGTCCATCGCCTGTACAAGATGTTGAACGACGGAAAGCTGCTCGTGCCCGCAATCAACGTCAACGACTCAGTAACCAAGTCCAAGTTTGATAACCTCTACGGCTGCCGCGAGAGCCTGGCCGACGGCATCAAGCGTGCCACCGACGTCATGCTGGCTGGCAAGGTAGCCGTTGTTTGCGGCTATGGCGACGTAGGTAAGGGTTCGGCACATTCACTCCGTGGCATGGGCTCACGCGTGATCGTAACCGAGATCGACCCGATCAACGCTCTGCAAGCCGCAATGGAAGGTTTCCAGGTCACCACGATCGAAGAGACCATGGGCATCGGTGATATCTATGTCACCACCACCGGCAACGTAGACGTCATCACCCTCGAGCACATGCGTCACATGAAGGATCAGGCTATCGTCTGCAACATCGGCCACTTCGACAACGAAATCCAGGTCGACAAGCTGAACGTAGAGCCTGGCGTGGAACGCCTCAACATCAAGCCGCAGGTAGACAAGTACACCTTCCCCACCGGCAACAGCATTTACATGCTGGCTGAAGGCCGCCTGGTCAACCTGGGTTGCGCAACCGGCCACCCCAGCTTCGTGATGTCCAACAGCTTCGCCAACCAGACCCTTGCACAGCTCGATCTGTGGAAGAAGAAGGACGAGTACGCAGTCGGCGTCTACATCCTGCCCAAGCACCTCGACGAAGAAGTGGCCCGCCTGCACCTCGAGAAGATCGGTGTCAAGCTCACCACCCTCACCCCAGCCCAGGCCGAATACATCGGCGTGGCAGTGGATGGTCCCTACAAGTCAGATCACTATCGCTACTAAGCGATAGTCACAAGTAGCAACTCTCGAAAGAGCCGGTCTTCGGACCGGCTCATTTTTTTTGTGGATTCATCAACGCCTTGAGCTGGCGGTAGGCAGCCTCTTCATAGTCCAGCTTGAGCCGCTCGCTTCCAAAGAGCTCTTCGCGGGTGGGGACACCGCTTTGCGGACGCAGGCAACGCCCCAGCAATTTGGTGGCTTCCTGATCCCCAGGGTCACGATCAAGCGCACTGCGGAATTGATCTGCCGCTTCGGCAAATGCTCCCCGTAGCAGCAACGCCACCCCAAGATTGAAATGATAAGTCGGGTCTTTGTCATCACCCTCAAGGGCGCGGCGAATGTTCTCCAGTGCTTCCGGCATGTTGAGCCTCAACTGGGTAACCCCAAGATTGTTGAGCACTTCACTGAGTGGGACATCCTTGCTCACGCGCAGGAAAGCAGCTTCAGACGCCTTAAAGTCTTTCAAACGAAAACGCACCAGACCCAGCAGAAAGTTTGCCTCTCGAAAATGAGGATCCCAACTTTGAACCTTCTCCAGTTGAAGCCCCGCACTGCTGAGGTTATCCCGGCGAAAGAGCAAACGCCCGTATTGAAAGGCAGCCTGCGAATAACGTGCGTCGAGCTTCAGAGCTTGCTGGAAAAACCGCTCCTGCATCTCAGGTGAACTTGCCAGCAAGCCGCGAACATAGTTCTCAACGGCATCCACCCGGATATTCGTGCGTGCCTGACGGAATTGTTCTTCACTCGGCGCCGCCTTTGGCGCAGAACTCTTCAAGACCTGCCACGCCAGATGCGACTGCAGAGAGGCGAGATCTTCGAGCGGTCCAGATTCGGTGAATCGCCCACCCCGGCGCAGGTCTCGAACATTGACAGACTCAGCAACGATCTTGAGAGTGCCCATTGCCGCAGGGTCCGATCCAGGAACTAATTCGTAAGATCCGAAGACGAGGTGATCGGCATCAAGAGCCTCAGCCAACTTGAGCATACTCGCGCGAGTCCACGGACTGTTGGTACGAAGGGCCAGGCGATTTTCGCCTTCCTTGCGATCTTCACGATCAACAACCAGAAGATCCTGGCGCACCAAAGCTTCCGAAATCGACTCGGCGGCAGATTCACCAATCCAGTCGAGCGTGGTCTTGGCCGTCTGATTAAACAGCGGCACCACCAGCCAGGTGTCGGCAGAGGCAGTAAACGAAAATGCGGCCGTAAGAAATAAAAAGGCCGATATGCGGCGCATCGCTATCAGCGTAGCATTGCGCGCATACCGGCCAGTTCTTTCGGAGGGAAGAAGCTTAGAGCCCGCTCTGGGTTGCACCCAGGACCAGCTTGCGGTTGGTGCCACCGAGGCGGATTTCCTGAACCTTATACTTGCCATCGGCATTGGCATAGCGGATCGAGGTAGAACCGAACTTGGCATCAGCCTGTTCGGTCTTCACGCTGGCTTCCACCTTCTGTTTGCCTTTGGAGATGACGAGCTTGTCGCCATCAAGTTCCATGCGGTAGTCTCCGGGAGCCAGTTCGGTCCCGTTGACAAAGGAAGGCTGAAAGAGCGTGAGATTGTGCTTTTCGGCGGCGCTTACCACCATCAGTGCGGCGGCAGCAAAGCTGAGAATGAATTTCTTGGTCATTGTTTTGTTAACTCCTAAATCTGATCTGTCCCCAGGTCATTGGTATCGTCAAGCCGACTTTAGTAGTTGTCGTTACTTGCGTTACACACCTAGAAGTACGAAGGCCAAATGAATTCGTTCCGTCAATGAGAAGAAAAATTGATGGCTCAACCAAGAAATTTGTTTAAGTGGGATTCAGCCAGGGACTGAACGGCAATGTCCTCGCCAAACCCATCCAGCCAGACCACCTCGGCATCGCGGCGAAACCAGGTCATTTGGCGTTTTGCGTATTGCGCAGTGCGCAACGCGGTATCGGCAATGGCCTCGGCTTCGCGGCATTTGCCCTCAAGCAGAGCCTGTGCCTGCCGATAACCGACAGATTCCATTGCCTTTGCCTCCGGGCCATAGCCTTTCTCGCGCAGCCCGCGCACCTCGGCTACCAAACCCTGCTCGAACATCAGCTGCGATCGATAGTCGATTCGCTTTCTCAATTCAGCGCGAACCGGATTCAGACCAAGCTTCAGAATTCGAAATCCTTCGAGTCGATTTCTTTCCTTTCGATGAGCCATAACCAGCGGCTGTCTCTCGACAAGAATCACTTCCAGCGCTCGAATCAGCTTATTCACGTCATTTTCATGAATCCGTAACGCGCTGTCGGAATCCCAGCAACTAAGAATTCGATGTAGACTTCCAGCACGCCTGGCTTCAAGCCGGTTCAGCCGGTCTCGAATTTCATCAGATCGCTGCGGCCCCGGAAAGAGGCCCTCGAGAAGTGCTTTGAGGTAGAAACCGGCCCCGCCGGTGACGATAGGTATTTTATGGCGTGTGGAAATTTCGTTCAGGACAGTCCGGCCAACGCGAGAGTATTCTCCGGCAGTAAAAACCTGATCGGGGTTACGTACGTCAAACAGGAAGTGAGGAAGCGATTGTCTTTCAGCCAAACTTGGCTTTGCGGTGCCAATATCCATGCCGCGGTAGATTTGCAGCGAGTCGCAATTGACGATTTCGCCTTCAAATCGGGTTGCGAGATGGAGCGCCAAAGCGGACTTGCCGCTGGCGGTGGGGCCAACGATGACCAGGAGCGGGGATATACTGTTAGACAAATCGGGGAGCGCCTCCAGCGAAGGACCAGTTCAAAAATGCAGAAGTCAGTTCAATTAATGTTGGCATTGAGCCTAGCCGTTGTTTCCAATGTGGCTTGGGCTCAGGAGGCTGCGCCCAAACCAGCCAAGACCGATAAAGGCTCGGCTTATTTCAATTATTCAATGGCGCATATCTTCGCTGACCTGGCCGCGTCATCCGGCAACAAGAGCGAATACCTGAACCCCGCCATTGATTATTACAAGAATGCGATCAAGGCAGACCCCTCAGCTGGCTTCATGAGCACCGAATTGAGCGACCTTTACGTCCAGGCTGGGCTTGGAAACCGGGCAGTCACCGAGTCTGAAGCAGCGCTCAAAGTAAATCCAAACGACTTGAGCGCCCGCCGGATTCTCGGTCGTATTTATGCTCGCTTGATTGGCGATCCGCAAGCCAACCGTGTGCGCGAAGACATGGTTCGCAAAGCCATGGATCAATACCAGAAGATCGCCGATGTAGAACCCAAAGACGTCGATGCCTGGGTCATGCTGGGACGCTTGAGCAAAGTAGGCCAGGATAATGCATCGAGCGAAAAGGCTTACAAGAAGGTATTAGAGCTCGACCCTGACAACGAAGACGCCCTCACAGGTCTTGCCATGGCAGCGGCAGAAGCCGGGGACGTTACCGGCGCAGCAGCGATGCTGGAGAAAGCCAGCATCAAGAATCCGAATCCTCGCGCAATGGCTCAGCTGGCTGAGATGTACGAGCAGATGAAAGACTTCAAGAACGCCGCCAAGGCCTGGCAGAAAGCCCTCGACCTCAGCGGTGGAAACCCCGAAATCAAACGCCAGCTCGCCAATAACCTCGTCATGAGCGACCAGCTCGATGAAGCCGTTCGCGTTTATGAAGAACTGGTCGAAGATGAGCCCAAGGATTTGGGCAGCGTTCTGCGACTCTCGCAAATCTACCGGCAAAAGAAGAATTTTGACAAGGCACGCGACTACGCGAAAAAGGCCAAAGATCTGGACGGCACCAATCTCGATGTTCGCTTCAATGAGGTTGTATTGCTGGAGTCAGAAGGCAAACCTCTCGAGGCCATTGCGCTGATGAAAGAGATGATTGCCACTACGGCCCGCAAGAGCTATCTGCCGCAGGAAAAGACAGCCCGCATTTCGCTGCTCGAACGGCTCGGCGTCATGCAGCGCAACTACGAACAGTTTCCCGACGCTGTCAAGAATTTTGAAGAGATCATGACGCTCGATCCGAATTCGAACGGCCTGATGCAGGCTCAGATTGTCGAAACCTACCGTCAGGCCAAGGATTACCCGAAGGCTGAAACCACCGTTGATGAGTATCTGAAGAAAAGCCCGAACGATCGCCGCCTTCTTCGGCTCAAGGGTGTCCTGTTGAGCGAGGTTGGCAAAGCGGCTCAAGGCGCCGAAATGATGACTAAGCTACTCGATGGCAAAGAAGATCGTGAAACCTATCTCTCCATCGCCTCGATTTGGGAAAAGGGAAAGAACTATGGCGAAATGGCCAAAGCCCTCGA
>CANGVB010000232.1 GCA_947456995.1 Bryobacteraceae bacterium
AGTCACAATCTTAAGAAGTGCCCATCTCCAGATCAGACGATTCCGAACTCAACCGCCTCACCCTTCTGGCGATGATTTCGGCAGGGCTCCTAATCGGCTGTCAGGTTGCTTCAAAGGCAGCACGCGACGGTCTCTTTCTCTCTCGCTTCCCTGTCACAGACCTCCCAAAAGTCGTGGCAGCCGCAGCGGTACTTTCAATACTGCTTGGCCTGGTTTTCTCAAAACTGCTAACCCGCTACAGTCCTGCCCGTGTGGTCCCTTTTGCGGTATTGATTTCCAGTCTGCTCCACATCGGTGAATACTTCGCACTCGATATTGATCGCAGCTCTGTTGTTACCTTCACCTACCTGCATATCGTTGGCTTCGGTGCCATCCTGCTCAGCGGCTTTTGGTCCATAGCCAACGAGGCCTTTGATCCGCGAGAAGCAAAAATCCGCTTCGGCCGAATCGCCGGTGCAGGTACGGGCGGCGGAATTCTCGGAGGCGTCCTTGCAGAACGCACTGTTTATCTGCTCAACACCGAGAGCATTCTCCTACTGCTGGCAGGCCTCCAGTTGATTGCGTTTCCGATGCTCATGATGATGCGCGGCCAATCCCAGGCTTCTGGTGGTTCTGCAGCCAACGACCCCGGCTTTAGCGCCGCTCGCACTGCCTTCGCCCGCGCTCCCTTCCTCATCTCTTTGGCATTTCTGGTTTTGCTCGGCACCACCAGTGCCGCCCTCCTCGACTACCTCTTCAAGAGCGGCGCAGCTCAAACTTTCGCCCAAGGCCCTGAACTCACCCGCTACTTCGCTATCTTCTACACGGGCGCACAAATCCTCACCTTCCTCGTACAAAGCATTCTTACCCCAATCGCGCTAGACAAACTCGGCCTCGGCAGAACCGTCATGACTCTCGGCCTTGCCATCATCGGCGGCGCCAGCGCAGCCCTGGCTGTCCCCGCCTTCTGCATGGCCGCGAGCGTCCGCGCACTCGAACTCATCTTGCGCGGCTCTTTCTTTCGTTCCGGCTACGAACTCTTTTTCACACCCATTCCCCCTACAGACAAACGTGCGGTGAAGACCGCCATCGATGTCGGCTGCGACCGCTTCGGTGATGCCCTCGGCGCAGGTGTCCTGCAATTGCTTCTCCTGATGGGCCCCCTGCATGCCCGTGTTGAAATCCTGCTCGTCACCATCGGCCTCGCTGCCATCAGCGTCTGGATCACCAAACGCATGGACCTCGCCTACGTCCAGGTACTCGAACGAGGCCTCCTCAATCGCGCGATCGAACTCGACATCAACGATGTTCACGACTCCACAACCATGTCGGCGGTAATGGCGACAACAACCCTGCAAACGGTCTCCCCGCCTCCAGCACCCAAACCCGCCCCAACGGCACCACAGTTTGCTGGCGACCCTGTTCTCAGCCAACTTCTCAGGCTTCGTTCAGCCGACGTGTCTCAGGTAAGAGCAACCCTCGATACGATCGACGCAGCAGAACCTCTTTATACGCCGCAGATCATCCGTTTGCTCGCCTGGGATGAAGTAGCCGCACTGGCCCGCGTCGCCTTGATGAAGGCCGGAAGCGGCATCACCGGCCAGCTTGCCGACGTGATGCTCGATGAACACCAGGACTTTGCCGTTCGCCGCAGAATTCCCCGCATCCTCGCTCGCTGCTCTTCTCAACGTGCCTTCGATAGCCTCATTGAAGCTCAGACCGATCCGCGCTTTGAACTCCGCTTTCAAGCCTCAAGAGCCCTCGATTATCTCCACCAGCATCACCCCATCCTGGAGCTAAGCGAACGGGAAGTCTTGGCCCTCGTTTCGAAAGAACTCTCGGTTTCCCGACCCATCTGGGAAGGCCGCAAGCTGCTCGACAACAGAGATGCCTCTGACAGTGGCTTCACCTTTCTCGATGACGTACTTCGCGACCGGGCCAACCAAAGCCTCGAACATGTCTTCAGTCTCTTGTCTCTAGTCCTGCCCCGCGAGCCCCTCAAGGTCGCCTTCCGCGCCCTCCACTCAGACGATCGCCAGCTCTCCGGCCTCGGCTTCGAGTACCTCGCCAGCACTCTCCCCGAAGCTGTATTCAAGCAACTTACGCAACTGCTCGAATCCACTCCGGTAACAGCCCAGCGCACCCAACAGGAAATCCTCGATCACCTCATGCTCGAGTCCGGCAACAGCCTCTTGCTTGAGATTAAAAAGAAAGCCGCCGATGCTCTTTCTCCAGACGCGATGCAATCCACAACCAAACCAGAGTGAAGACAACATTAAGCCACGCAAAGCCCGCCGTCGCCATTTGCAACTCCGCCCCCAGCTTCACGATCCCTGCCTGAATCACGTCGCCACCCCGCATAAAGAAAGTATCAATCGCCGCCTTGGCCTTGTACTTCGCCTCCCGTGATGTCGGCAGAAACAGAGCCTGCCTCAGCGTGTTCTGAATCGAATAATCGGTCGAATTCTCCAGCGTCTTCGCCACCCGCACCACTGCCAGCAGCGGCACAAAAGCCAGCACCGAATAACTTACCAGCGCAATCACAGGCAACACATATAGCGCCCCTCGAACTCCGATGTACTGAAAGAGTCGCGATACCGCAAAGGTCTGCAACAGAAAGCCCAGCAGATTCACTCCAGCGAAGAACGATCCGTAAAAAGCCCCCACATACTGTTTCTGCGCAGCAATGTCGGTGGGAAACAAAGTCTTCGCCTCAGCACTCACCACAGACCCCAGCAGAAATTCCCCGCTCGAATTCACGATATTCAACAACACCGTTAGGATCGCGATCCAGGTAAGGTAGCGGCTCTTGAAAACCAGCGAAAAGCCACCCTCATCACCCAACTTCTGATCCGCCAGCGCAGCCATCTCAGGGATACTTTCCTTGCTTTGAATCCGGTTCACCGTCACCATGATTCCGACACAAACCACCAGAATCCCGGCAGCAATCAACTGCAACTGGTAAGGGTTGAGGTTCAAACGCTTCACCAGTTCTGATGCCGCCTGCGCCCCAAGCCAGGCCCCGAGAGAGGCACCAACGCCGATCATCGCAAAGAGCCGCTTGCCTTGCGGCTCGGTATAGATGTCATTGGCAAAAGCCCAGAACTGCGAAACGATGAAGACGTTAAAAATGCCAACCCAAATGTAGAACACAACACCCTCTTTGGCACCAGCGACGCCAAAGATATAGAACAACACCAGGTTTACTGCAAAGAAAAGCCCCAGCCCGGCCACCAAACCAATACGATTTACCTTCGAGCCAACATAGCCATAAATCGGCACAATCAGCATCAACAATGCCGCCTGCCCGGCAGAAGAGTAAGCCTTGATGTAGGCTCCACCTTCAGTCAGGATGAGCGCCTCTCGCACCGTCTTCAGTAGGTAATACGCAAAGAGCAGCAGAAAAACGTTTACCGTCATCAACAGCACGCCCGGGCCTTCCCCGGCTCGCACGTCGGCGAAAAACGACAGAAACTTCTCTAGCGGGCCCTTTGGCCTTTCACCAATAACCTGAAAGCTCGGAAAGCTCTGCAGGCTGCGAATTTCGGGGCGTGATTGATACTCGGGACGTTCCACGCTTCTCCTTTTACCAGGTCCGGTCTATACCAACTACTTTTTGTCCCCGAAGAAACACATCGATGGTCTGCTTCGGGTTCTTCGTATTTGTGATGGTCACGCCATAGTAACCTTCGAGAGGCTTGCCCGGCGAACGGCCCGTTTGTCCTGCAAGCTGCATCTTCTTTTCCGAATTGTTGTCGAATTCAAACCACTGCAAAGACACATTGGCCTCAGGCTGATAGCCGAGCTTGGCTCCCAGATCCACCCACTTCAACTCACCACCCTGCAACTCAAACTGGTCCAGCGGCAGCAACTTGGCAAAGTACGCTTTACCAATCTTGTTACGACGCTCCTTCAGACACTGTAATAACCAGTCGGCAGCCTTCGGGTCGCTTAGTTCTCCAACCGATATCAGCACTCGCAAATCTTCATCGGTAAAGGAGGTCACCAGCTTTGCGCCCCAAAACTCATCGTCCGGCAAACGGTTGAGAAACGCAGAGTTCGGATACTCCGGTACCCACTTTTCCGGATCAAAGGTCTTGTACTCAAACCGGCCCACACTCGGCAAATCCGGATACTTCGAAAACGCCCAATAAGGCGGCACCAGGCCAAGCGTAAACAATTGCTTGGCCGAATCCTTCCACGTAAAGAAGTAACTACCGCTCCGGGCGCTATTCGCTACCTCGGTGCCACTACCCAATGTCGATCCAAAGTCGAGCATGTAGTGTTTGATGTATTGTCGGTCTCCATCCTTGTAGAGAACATCGAGATTATTGATAGCTCTAGAATCGTCATGATCGAGCCACGCATCCACCACATGCAACGCCCTCACATCACGGCGGTGCTCATGCGGCACAATGTCGTTAGGGTCGTCCGTTCGCATTCCGTAGTATCGGGGCGGGCCAATTGGCTTGCCTGGCAATGCAAGCGAAGCCGTGGCCCGGTACTTGCCGTCCTTGCCCTTGGGCACTCTCGAAAAGAGCGACGTCAGGTCTTCACGTGTCATCTGCCGCGGCAATCCTTTTTTACCTGGTACCGTCACCTCAGGTCCAATCACCAGTTGATCCGGACTCAGATGCACAATATCGTTCTCGGGCACGTGATAACCGAGAGCATAAAAAATTCGCGAAACCACCGCATCGCAAGTCGAGGCCATCTCTGGATTACTGAGCGGATCAAACTTGATGAAATACAAACGATTCTTCACGTCGCGAATGGTAAATCCCGGTGTCACACCCTCGGTTTTGGCACCGATAATCGTCCACTTGCCATCGGGCGACGGCTGGTTTGTGTTCCCTGGCCCGCGCCTCAGTTCTTCCGCACTCATCCGCTTGTAGTAATGCCGGCGCTCCCACCACGAGCTATCCATTGGCTCACCCAGCGTATTAACAGCCTTGCCTCGGATTACCGGGCCCTTTTCTGGCTGTCGCTCTCCGAGTTTTCCAAACTGGTTCGAAAACAAATCAAAAGCATCGCTCAGTTTTCGTGTTGCAGCTTCTTTCACGTATATCGGCTTGGGCTCGGCCAACAGCGGATCATCGCCATAAAACTTCTTGCTCAAAGCAACGCTGGAGAGTGTGATCAATAAAAGTGATTTCTTCATGGCTTTTCTCCTAGTAGGACGGTTGCAACGTATTGGTGCCAAACTTGCGGTTGTTCAGGAAGTCATTGAACTTGAACCAGACTTGAAAACCCTCTTGACTGAATCCAACATCCAGTCGAAGAAAAGTAGCGTTACGCGCATTAAAGCGAAGTCCAAAGCCGGCGCTGGTCTCAAGGTCAGAAAACTTCAACAGGCTCCTGCGAGGCATCACCTTTCCAGCATCGAAAAAGAGCGCACCGTCCATGCCCGAGAAGATTTCCCAACGGTACTCTGCGTTGTAAACCACCGCATTGCGGTCCGTGAAACGAAAGAATCGATACCCACGTAAATCGTCAGACCCGCCAACGATCGGCTGCAGATAAAACGGCACAGGCTTGTTGTTGTCTGTCTCCGTAAAGACGCCCTTCGCACGAAGTACAAGCCGGCGCGTTCGATTCAAGAACGGAATGTGTTGCTCAAGATCCACGTCCATTCGGCGAAAGTCAAATCGCTTCAGATCCACGTCCCGATACCAGGAGTGTTGAAAAACATAGTTTCCGCCAGACTTCGGAGCCGTGGAGTTGTCTCGATAGTCGAGCTGCGAAAAAACGCTGTAGCGCAGGAAATTTGTCTGTTGATCAATCCCAGGTGCCACGTTCGGGCTATATTGCAATTCGGATGAGATAAAGCGGGTGTCTGTGCCTGGGCCCACATTGGTAAGCAATGCGCCGCTGCTGGTTCCCACTTTCCAGAATCTGGTAGGGGCAAATCCAGCGATTGCGTCAAAGCTCGTATCTTCCAGCCGGTAATTCGAACGCCCCGTTTTGCGCGATGTCGGGCCGTTTCCATAATAGTTCAGGCCGGCGAAATTCCGATGTGAGGCAATCAGGTCAATCACCAGTTTTTCATTGGCCAGCTTCGGAAAAGTCGCCTGTGCCTCAAACTTCTGATAGGCTCGGGCCGAAATTTGTGCCGAGGCACGGGCTGTCAGGTTTTCATTGAAGAAGTCATCCCTCATGTATTCAACCCCGGCAGCAAAACCCGCACCAGTCACCATGTTTCCCAACTTCGGGCGCAGCCCCTTATAATCCGGTTGCAGTGCCTTAAGTTTGTTGCCGTCTATGAATTTCCGCAA
>CANGVB010000233.1 GCA_947456995.1 Bryobacteraceae bacterium
GGCCGAAGGCTTCAATGCCCCCAAGCAAGGCGAAAAACATCACGGCTGTATTCATTTGAGAGCTTTCGCTCAGAACAATAGGGCGAATTACATTGTCGGCCATACTCACAACCACCAGGCTCCAAACCAGCAGGATGCCAGCCTGGGTGAAGTTGCCAGTGCTTGCGAGGTACAGCACGCCTGGCAGCCAGACAATGCCAGCGCCCACCAGGGGCAGAATGCTGAAGATTGAGGCAACGGCTCCCCAGAATGCCGCTGAAGGCAAGCCCGTGAACCAGAAGCCAAGACCAGTGAGCAGGCCTTGTGCCAGGGCAACAGCGATCACGCCATAGACATTGGCGAACATCAGAACGCGAGTCTCAGCAAAGAGCGCATCCATAAGGTGAGACGGAAGAGGCACCCACGACTTGCTCTCCTCCAGCACCTCTGCCCCACCACGGAAAAGAAAGAACATCGTGACAAGGGTGATGATGCTGGAAAACACCCACGAGCCCAAGCCCTGAATACTGCGCAGTGCATTAGACAAGATGCTGGAACTCAAGCCAGCAAGGCGGCCCTGCAGAAAATCTTTGGTTTGCTGCGCATCCCAGCCAAATTGCTCACCCAGAAAAGCAATGCTGCGATCAAACCACACAACATTTCCCGACGGCCCAATGGCGGCGCTAAAGGCATCCATCGCATGCTTCATTTCTCTGCTGATAGCAACACCAAGCATCGTCAGCGGAAGAAGAAAAAGAAAGCCAGTCGCGATCGTACAGATAAAGGCAGATAGAGTGGGACGCTTGGTCTTCCGAACCAGCCAGCTATAGGCGGGATAGAAAACAATAGACAGCACCAGCGCAAGAAAGACTTCGCTAAAAAACGGACGCATCACCAGATAGCAGCCGTACGCCAACAGTACGCTCAGCAGCGCAAGTACAGTCCAGGTAATGTGCCGGGGCGTCAAAGCTAGCTCTCCAGCCTCCGAGCCTGTTTGATGTAGTCAGGATCGAAATCAACTCCGAGGCCATGGCCAGTAGGCACGGGCAACTTACCGTTTGTGATGCGCAAGTTTGGCGTATACCAGGATGCGGGCTTCGGCTGGTTGCGATGCGGGAATTCCATAAAAGCACCGATGTTCGGTGTGGCTGCGGCGAAGTTGAGCATCTTCACACCAGCTGCATCAATTTGCGTATTGTGCGGAGTGATCTTCATGCCCACCTTTGCAGCCATGCGCGCAACGCGGGAAGCACGGATGATGCCTCCACAGTAGTTCAGATCCGGCTGGATGATGTCGACAACTTTACGCTCGATCATGTCGTTGAACTTCCAAAGAGTGCTGTCACACTCACCACCCGCAACGGGCATATCGAGTGAGTCGGCCACCTTCTTGGTGTCACTCACTTCTTCCCAGGGGCAGGGCTCTTCAAAGAACGCAATCTTGAGGCCCGCCATCCATTTGCCGAGATCAATCGCAGCAGCCGCATCATATCCGCCGTTGGCATCCACGTAGATCGTGATCTGATCGCCCATGCGCTTCCGAGCCAACTCCAGCATCTTCCGGGTTCGGCCGGGATACTGATCGGTGTTGCGGCCCATACGGCCACCAATCTTGAACTTCACAGCCTTGGCTTGCGTTTCAGCGAGGCCCCGAACGTAAACTTCAACCTCTTCTTCCGCGGTGGTTTCACGGCCAGAACCAGAAAGATAAACGGGAATCTCTGTCCGCAGAGCACCACCCATCAGGGACGCCACAGACTTTTTGGCGATGCGCCCAAGCAGGTCCCATGTCGCCTGTTCTACGGCGGCAACCGGGCTCCAGAATGGCTGGCCGGCCCACTTGTAGTTCTTGATGTAGACCTCATCGATGATCGATTCAAGATCGCGGGCATCCTGGCCCACAAAAGCGGGAATCACCTTGTGCAGCAGGATCGGCAGAAAGTCATCGATGTCTTTGGTTCTTACAATTCCGATGGCACCTTCAGCGCTGTGCACACGGACGAATGTCGCCTTGTCCCGCTCCAGCACTTCAACGCTTTTGATACGAACGGGAGTCGAAAACTGTTTGTGCAAACCAAAGAGGGGCGCCTCATAGGAGGGCACCCTTCTTGGATAGTCCTGAGACCATAACGAAAGTGCAGGGCTTGCAATTGAAGCCAGAAGCGTTCTACGTCGCATACTTGCACTTCGTATTCTTTCACGTTTGCAAGTCTGTTCTACTGACGAAAAGCTAGCGTCGCCCGCCACTCACGGGCGTACTGTTGCCGCGGGCATTCGATAGCGTCACCTGGACAGAACTGAGATTGTTGAAATCTCCTTCCAGCGTGTAAGGAATGCTCAGCTTAAAGCCGCCGCCTTCGGTTCTACCTTGTGCCGATTGAAACCAGGCAGTGGAGACCGCTGCCAGATTGTCGATCGAAAACGTGGCAGAGCCGCTGTTGTTCACGCCGCTGGCAAGCGTAAAGGTGAGTGAGCCACCGGTGAGACTGCGCTGTGTGGAGAGTGCAGTGATCTCGACGTTAAAGCCGGTCGCTGTACGAACCATGGCAACGCTGCCAGGCAGGATCAACGGAGCAGCCGCATCGATTGTCAGCGTCTGGGTAACACGCTGGGTCAACAGGTCGTTTCCGTTGAGGCTAAGACTGAGGAGTGTCACAGTTGCCGTACCGGCAACAGAACCCTGATCGATCGGAGCCCTGAATTCAACAGCATTTGCCGCGAGGGTGAAGCTAAGACGGCGAGTCGAAACAGCGCTGAATCGCGGAAAGTCATTGGCACCATTGTTCGGGTTGTTGTCGGCTGCTGGCACAAAACTGATTTCAAGAAGTCCCGTCAGCGCCTGCCCCGGAGCCTGTGTGAGCCGCACCACTGCCGTGGACTGATCTGTTACCAGAGCAGGCTTGTCGAGCGAAACAGTCGGGTTAACTGTAATCGCAGCTGCAACTGTGATTCGCGAATCGGCAAACGCTCCATTCGGGTTGCTCACTCGAATTGCGATGGTGCCGGCCTGTTGCAGCAAGTTCGCTGGAATGGTGGCAATCAATTGCTGGGCACTGGTACGAACAACGCGGGCACTGGCGCCATTCAAGGTAAGCACAGCTTGCGGAAAGAAGCCGTCACCATTGATCGTAACCTCAGCCGTGGAACCAGACGCAGGCAACGAAGCCGGGTTGATGGAACTGATCGTAATCGGGTTGAAGACGTCGAAGTCAAATTCGGGGCTTTGAATAGAACTCGAATTCCGAATGCGCAATTTGGCAGCCCCGGGAGCGCCAAGCAGGTTTGCTGGAATGGCAGCAGAAATCGAAGTAGAGCTTATAAACGTAGTGGAGAGATCGAATCCATTCCAGACCAGCGTAGAGGAAGAGTTGAAATTCGAGCCCGTAATCGCAAGCCTGAAGGCGGGAGCACCAACAACTGCCGCACTTGGATTCAAGCCGGTAATCGACGGAAGCGGGATCACCAACCCAGTCACTTGAATCGAGCAATTCACAACGACGGTCGAATTGGCCGCATCCGTGATGGTGGCTGCAAAGGGATAAGCGCCAGAGGCTGTTGAGCCAAGAGTCCCGCTGATCGCGCCGGCGGAATTCATCGTTAAACCTGGAGGCAGCGCACCGCCAGTCAATGTAAACACATAGCGTCCCGCGCCTCCACTTGCTGTGATTGCGCCTGAGTAAACCGAACCTGCAGTGCCGGCCGGTGTGCTGCAAGCACCCGTCAAAGCCGTCGCAGCGCCAAGCACGTTGATGGAGCAACTAACCAATCCAAATTGGACAGGCGAAGTTGAGTTGTCGTCCACCCGAACGGTATAAGTGAAATTGCCAGGATTCGATGGAGCGCCACTCAGAGCACCATCTCTGGAAAGAGCCAGTCCAGCAGGCACGCCTGCCGGAGCCGAAAACACATAGGGAGGAAAGCCCCCGGAGGCAGTAGCTCTGCCCGCGAGACTGAAACCGACGCGTCCTTCTTTGGGCAATGTGCCGCAATCAGCAGCCACACCACAGTTGCGTATCGGCTTGGCGTCAGATGCAGTCAAAACAGGAAAGTTAGGCGAGGCGGGCAGCGACACCGTCAAGTTGATGTTGCTATTGGTTAGAACTCCACTTGAGGCCACAATCGGAATACTGCGGTAGGTGGCTCGAAACTCATAAGTACCATCAGCGGCATTCGATACCCTGGTTGCCGTAAAGTTGGTGATCTCTCGTGACTGCCCGTTTTCCGTCAGGCTTGCCTGAAATTGCGGCAGCGTAAAGGACGATCCCGTCACATAACCACTGCCACGTGCAACCACCGTAAGTTCGGGGCAGAGATTGATCGTGTTCGCCGGTTGAATCACAAGCGTCGTGTTGTTGATGCTGCCATTGCGCACTTCAAAGACAAGACGCCCCAGAACACCGCCGCTATTGCGTGACTGTCGCACCAGGGCAAAGGCGCCATTGTCCAGAAACGCATCCATCGTCAGCGATCCAGGAAGTTCAAAAGAAGCGTTCTGCCCGCCGCCAAGGCCATTGGTGTAGCCGACGGAGGCGTATGCTCTGCCCAGCCGGGTATTCTCGCCAAGATCCCACTGGATAGTGTCGTAATTGAACTCGATATCGAAGTTGCCTGCGCCTGTATCGGTTCTTTCAATCAGCACGACTTGAAAACTGTTTAGCTTGTCAGCCTTGGCGGCAAAGTAACCAACACCGAAATAGTTGACGGCAAATGCACGGCGACCGTTCACTGTATCGTTACCATAAGTCACCTCAGCAGACCTCGTTGTATCGACGTCGGCATAAAACGGGGCGATCATTGGCGTATTGAGAGTACGAAGAGAAGTTGGCACCCAATTTGCAGCCGCACCGACTGTATTGACACTTCCAAACGTGATGTTGCCGTTATTAGTGACAAAGGTGCTTTGATAGGTCTGCCCAAAGAAATTGATCGGGAAACCGATATTCGCGCTGATGAAGTTATCGTCGCCGTTGGCAAGTTTGTTTGTTGTGAAGCCTACGTTTCCGCGGCTTGCCTGGCCCCAGAGAGCCATCGTACATAAAGCGAATCCGAGAATAGCCTTAAGCATTAGCGCACCTCCGGTGCGGGCATGGAGTAAAGTTTTTGGCCTTGGCTAAGGGCAAAGAGCAACTGCGAGTTTTCCCCTTCAGCAATGTAGAAGCCAGCCTGCTGCAGTGGTTTGAGTCGATCCACACCAGAACTGGCGATGCTTTCAAATGAGCCATTCGAAATCTGCCATCGGCCAAGTTGGCCCTCGACGCCTACGGCCAAAACCGCATCAGCAGATTCAATCGAGATTTGGCGGAAAGCAGGAATAGATTCGAATTCATGTCGAGCCACCTGCTTCCATTCATTGGCGCTTCGCTCAAATACGATAAAGACACCGGGAGCCGCAACAATTAATCGCCTGTCACGAATCGCGAATTGCGCTTCGGGCCCAAAGCTCCCGATCCAGTTCCCTGCAGAGGTCTTAAGCAGGCCATCCATTTCGAGCAATAGAAATTCACCATCATTTTCAAGGTGGATCGATTTAGCAACTACCTGCTGTGGTGCTTGCCCCCACAAGGCAAACTTGTCTTCAGACTTCCACCAGAGGGCCGTCACACGCCCGTCTGGAGAGAACAATACCTGATCGGGTTTGCTGCCTGAGACCTCATCCGTTGTCTCAGCATCTTTGAATCGACGTGACAAACGATTGTCAGGCAAGGCAACCACCCATTGCAGCGCAGTGGGCGAAACCCAGGCATCCACAACCTGTTCTGGCAGTTGGGGGCCAGACTCATTGCGTAACGAACCCGGCAGCCCGGCAATCCGGCGGATCGACTTAGTGGAGGAATCCCAGATCCAACCAAGGGATGGCGTATCTATTTCACTGGCACCAAGGACTGACGCTGCCAGGCAGATCCAAATCATTCGCTTCATGGCTATCTAACCCTCCCTGAAGAAATCACTGATCGTGGGCCAAACACGGGCTGGCCGCCAACGCCAATCCTGATGCTTGGTGGTGCAGGTGGCTGAATGGCCGGGCTGGATGGCGTTGAGCCACCACCTCCCAAACCAACACCGATTCCAACAGCCGCCGCAGCCGCCACCCCAGCGATAATGCCGATAGTTGCGCCGCTCATGCCAGCAGCAGCACCGGCGGCTGCAGCAATATTTGCTTGCGAAATCGTGGCGCTTCCAATCGACGCACCATTCAATTGAGCGTTCACCGTGACGTTGAACATGCCGGCAACCTGATTGGGTGTGTAGGAAGCAATTACCTGCCCTGA
>CANGVB010000234.1 GCA_947456995.1 Bryobacteraceae bacterium
GCCCGCTCACTTATGTAAAGAACGTAACAACGCCGACGATGGTGATGACGGGTGAAGCGGACTTGCGGACGCCGATGACGCAGAGCGAGGAATACTACCGGGCACTGAAAGTTTTGAAAAAAGAGACGCTGCTTGTCAGAATGCCCGATGAGTTTCATGGATGGAGACGACCGACGCATCAATTGGCCCAACAGCTTTATCTGATAGCTTGGTTTGAGAAGCACATGAAGAGAGACAAGTAAGCAAGCATGCAAGTTTTGGCACAAACCCAGCAGTGGATCACATTGTTGGTTCCAGCCCAGCTGGCGAGCGGCGAAGAGGCGCTGAAAGCGCTGATGGCGAGTTCGGTATTGCAAGGCCTTGATGTGGAACAGAGCTTGCGGGATAACTTCCTGACGGCGGTGCGAGAAGTGCTGTGGAATGCCATCGAGCACGGAGGAAAACTGGACCCGGTGCAGCAAATCCGGATCGATCTGGTGCACTCCAACCGGGCGCTGAGCTGCTTTGTGAAAGACCCCGGGGCTGGTTTTCACATGAAGGATCTGAGGCATGCGGCGATCAACAATCCGGAAGAAGATGCCGTGAAACATGCCATGATCCGGGAGCAGGAAGGCATGCGGCCCGGAGGATACGGGATTCTGCTGGCTTCGAATTTTGCCGATGAGCTGATCTACAACGAGCATGGAAACGAAGTGCTGCTGGTGAAATACCTGCATTAAAAAAGCCCGGCTTACGCCGGGCTTTTTTGTATTTGTAAGTGTATGCTCGCGATTACTTCTTCTTGACATTGATGGCCAACCTCTTGATCTTTTGATTGAGGGTGGAAAGCGGGATACGGAGAGTTTCCGCGGCTTCCGTTTGGCTCCAACTGGCGCGATCGAGACTATCGATGATGAGCTTGCGCTCGAAGTCGGCTACGATTTCGTAGAGGCTGGCATCGGCGGGGAGGGCTTCGGAATCGTCATTGCGGATGCGGACGCCGCCAGCCTGAAGGAGATGTTCCGGGAGAAGGCTGGCATTGACTTCTGGCTCACTGGCAAGCACTACGGCGCGTTCGACTACGTTTTCGAGCTCGCGGACATTGCCGGGCCAGGTGTGATCCATGAGGATCTGAAGGGCTTCGCTGTCGAAGCGGAGTTCGCTTTTGCCGGAAGGGGCGAGGAGTTTGCCGTTCTCCCGTGAATACGTAGTGGCAAAGTGTTCGATCAGGATCGGGATGTCTTCTTTGCGGTCTCGGAGTGCGGGGATGGCAAGATTTACAACATTGAGACGGTAGTAGAGATCATCGCGGAATTTGCCTTCTTCGACCGATTTGCGGAGGTCACCGGAAGTAGCGGCAAAAACTCGAATGTCGAGCGGGATGACGTTGCCGGTAGAGGGTGAGACGAACTCGCGCTCCTGAATGGCGCGCAAGAGGGCGGCCTGCATATCGGGCGTGAGTGCAGTGACTTCATCAAAGAAGAGAGTGCCGCCGTTGGCCAGTTCGAGATAGGGTTTCTTTGAGCCGAAGAGAGCATTCTCAAGAACGTCAGCCGGCATGGAGCTGGTGTTGACGGTGATGAAGGCGCGCTCGGCGCGGGCGGAATTCGCGTGAATGGACTTGGCAATCAGCTCGCGGCCGGTGCCGGCTTCGCCACTGATGAGGATATTCGCGCGACTGGGGGCGACTTGAGCGACCATGTCGAGGAGCTTCAACATGCGCTCGCTTTTGCCGATGATGTTGGCGAAGCTGTAGCGCTGTTTGAGGGCGCGTTTGAGCTCGACGTTTTCGCGCAGGAGATGGCTTTGAGCGATCATGCGCTCGATTTCGATCAAGAGCTTTTCGTTGTCCCAGGGCTTGGAGAAGTAATCGTTGGCACCGGCTTTGAGGGCTTCTACAGCAACGTCGATTGAGCCGTAGGCGGTGATGAGGAAGACCGGAGTGGTGGTATCTTTTTTGCGGATCTCGGCAAGGGTTTCGATACCGGTGAGATCGGGCATCATCAGGTCGAGCAGGATGAGATCGTAGCTGCGGCGGGCGAGAGTTTCGAGGCCTTCTACGGCACGGGTTGCGAGGTCAACGCGGAAGCCTTCGCCGGTAAGGAGGAACTCAAGGCTTTCGCGGATGTCGGCTTCGTCGTCGATGACGAGGATGTGGCCTTTGTGGCCCGGGGATGTAGGTTGGTCTGGTTTGAGCAAATCAGGCATGGACGGGTTTCTTGATCAGAGGGAAGTCGAGGAGGAAGCGGGTACCCGCCCCTGGAGTGCTGGTGACATCAATGCCACCGCCGTGTTCTTGCACGATGCCGTAGGTAACGCTGAGGCCGAGCCCAGTGCCTTTTTTGGCACCCTTGGTGGTGAAGAAGGGGTCGAAGATGCGATCAACATGTTCGGGCGAGATACCGGCACCAGTATCTGCTACCTCAACATGGACGAGTTCTCCATCCGACCAGGTACGGACAGTGAGTACACCACCGCGATTGGGCAGGGATTCCATCGCGTCACGGGCATTGAGAAAGAGATTGAGGAAGATCTGCTGGAGCTTGCCCTGATTGCCTTTGATGGCACCGAGGGATTCGTCGAGGTTAAAGGCAACAGTGACGCGGGCCGTCTGGAGCTGGTGTTCGATGAGGCTGGCAGTATCGCGGATGACCCGGTTGAGCGAGATCTCAGACCAGTCGAGAGTGGAGGTGCGCGAGAAGTTGAGCAGCGAGTTGACGATCTCGGAGGCGCGGAAAGTCTGCTTGGCGATCTTGTCGAGCATGGCGGATTTTTGCTCGTCGTCACCGACGCGCTTGGCGAGCATCTGGGCGTAGGTTGAGATGACCGCGAGCGGTGTATTTACTTCGTGGGCAACACCTGCGGCGAGGAGGCCGATGGAGCTTAGCTTGTCTGCCTGGACGAGGCGGCTCTCAAGGTCAGCTCGGTCTGTAACGTCGTCGAAAATGATGAGGCGACCGATCTGAGTTTGGTCTTTCGAAAAGAGGGGGGCGATGGCGATGTTGACGAGGGTTCTTGCGCCAAACTTTGCTTTGTAGACGTGCTGGATGCCGGGTTCGTGCTGGCGCTCAGAAAGAGAGAGGACCAGCTCTGCCGGGAGGACCTGCTGGAGGTGTTTGCCGACGGCGACCTGACGGGTGACGCCGATGAGACGTTCGAGCTGCGAGTTCCAGCTTTCGACGCGGCCGTCGAGATCGACGGCGAGGATGCCCACGTTGATCGATTCAACGATGTTTTCGCTGAATTCTTTGAGGCGCTCGTTCTCTTCTACTTTGCGCTGGAGACTGCGATAGAGGCGGGCATTGTCGACGGTGATGCCGACGCTGTTGCTGAGAGTGACGAGGAGCTCGAGATCGTCGGAGGTGAGGAAGTCACCCTTGGTGGTACGGCTGACGCCGAGGAAGGCGATGGTTTGGCCGCGCACGGTGCAGGGGACGTAGTAGGTAAGATCGAGCTCGTTGATGGTTTGCCGGGCTGCGGCAGAGTAAGAGCCGAAGACGTAATCGGGGTTGAGCTTGGTGCGTTCAAAGAAGAGGTAGGGCTTGCCGATGGCTTCGGTAAGGAAGCTCAAGTCAAGGTAAGAGGGAACAGCGTGATTGCGGGCACCGTGGACGAGGGCGAGCTCAAAGTGAGATTCGCGCTCTTCGTCGCTGAGGAAGAAGGCTACGTGCTGGACATTGAGAGTGTGGAGGAGGCGCGAGGCAACGCCGTGGAGAGATTCTTCAAGATCGTTCTCACTGGAGAGCTCGCGGGCAAAGTCGAGCAGGGTGCGGCGGTAATCGTAGGATTCGCGATAGAAGACGTAGCGATCGAGATGCTCCTGGAGCCAGTTGCGGATGGGCTGGAAGATGAAAGTGGCGATGAGGATGAGAACGACTACTGCAGCGGGGGGGAGTTCTTCGACGCGGCCGAAGCTGAAGAGCAGGCCGTAGAAGACTCCGAGAACAGCAAGCGAGGCCATCGTGTAGACATAGCCTTGCTGGAAAATGACATCAACGTCCATGAGGCGGTAGCGAAGGATTGCGTAGGCCCAGGTGATGGGGATCAGCGGGAGGCTCAAGACCGCGAATTTCATGATGGCATTGGGGGTGACGCCGAGGCTGTAAGGAACCACATAGAGCAGAGTAAAGGGGAGGATGCCGAGGACGGCACCATTGCGCAGCCACTTCATCTGTTGACGGAGGATCGAGTCATCAACGAGACGGTGTTTATAGGCCAGGACGGCGGCACCGAGGAGGTAGCTGACGCTCAGGAAGGGGAGCCAGATACGGTCGAGATACCAGCGGACTTCAGGCAGGGACATCTCGAAGCGGAGGATGCCCATGGCAGTGAGGATGTAGATGGCAATGAGTGCAAGCGCGGGCACATAGACGAGGGCCTGGCGGAAGAAGCCACGGAGGCGGCGGGGAGTGTCCGGGAAGGTAAGGCAGAAGTGTAGGAAGAGGGCTGGCGCGAGGAAGCCCGCGACGACGTTGCCCCAGTAGATTACTTTGTCGAAGGTGTTGAGCTTACCGGTGTAGTGAAAGCACGAGAAGATGAACGAGCAGAGGCAGAGCAGAAAGAAATGACGGGCTTTGGGGGCGCTCTCTCGCCGGAAGTAAACAAAAAGGCCAATGCCGAGATAGGCGAGGCCAACGGCGGTGAGGTAGTAAAGAGTGCGCTCGGGGCCGTTCTCTTCGACACGGACGGTTTTCTTAACTTCGATGTTTTGCTGATAGAGGTGGTAGTCGACGCGCAGCCAGGCCTTGCCGAAGAGCAGGAGTGGGATGTCGCTCGATTTCTGGACCTTGATGTTGCCGATACGGTCGAGAACTTCCCAGCGGTGGATGCCGGCGCTTTCGCCGGAAGAGCCTTTTTTGACATCAAGGGCAACTACGTAGTTGTGACCGTCGGGCGCAGTACGGTCCACCCACATGATGCCATCAGTGGGGAGGATATAGACGAACTGTTGGCGGAAGTTTATGGCGGCGGCTACGAGAGAGGCTACTGTCAGGATGACGAATAGCGCGCCGATAAACTGCCCCTTGAGCTCTTTCATTTCGGCCCTTCTGCAACTGGGTACAACTCTAAACCCTGATACTACGCTTATCGACAGAATACCTGATTTATCAACATTTTGTGCAGGTAGTTTCAGCGCGGAGAGTTCCATTTGTCGACTCTGGTTACCAGGGTGTTCGTAGAACGGAGATTGGCTTCGTTTTGTTTGATCATCAGTTGGTGCTCGCGGTGGGCGAGAGCGCGACGGGTGGCCCTGAGGAGACGGAGGGTTGGATCTCTAACCAGACGCAGTACTTTGGAGCGAATGCGTTGGTTGAGATCGGCCTCGAGGAGGGCTGAAGTTCGCTGGGTTTGCCAGTTGAGATAGGCAAGATTGTCGAGATCGGCCTGATGCTGAATGGTTTTGGGTGGATAGTCCTCTTGCAGGCTTTTGAGGAGCCGGTTGAAGATGCGGGGATCTTCAAGGTCGGAGATGAATTTGACGCTCATTGACGGGAATCCTCAATTGGGTTTGTTTTGTTGATTGGATTGCGTTCGGCGTAGGCGATGTTAAGACCGAGGTAGCCGGGGTCTTCGAGTTTGAGTTGGCGAATGCGAATTTTGGCTAGAGGGAGTGAGGCCGGAATTTGGGCGGAGACTTTGGAGTCTTCGAGTTCGGCGAGGACTTCGACGCCTGCTAGACGGTGGAGCTGGAGGTCTTGGAGTTGCTTGAAGGCTTTGGCGGCGCGGCGCTCGAAGAGGGCACCGAGTTTGACGGCTCGTTCCATTTGGGCGAAGCGTTGCTGGTTGTCGGGGTCTTCGAGCCAGCGGTCTTGCGCTTCGGTTTCGAAGCGTTGGGCGCGGAGGGCCTGGAAGCTCGCGTAGGCGTATTGATCGAAGAGTAGTTCTTCGGTGGTGCCTCGGGGGAGGGTTTCCGACTTTAGTTTTGATTTGAGTTGTTCGTATTGCTCGCGCTCTTCGGGGCTCGCGGCGAAGAGTTTTTCGCTGGTGGAGTGGAGGCCATGACGGACGGAATTGGTTGAAGATTTCTGTTTGCCGGATTCGGTCTTGGGTCCGGTAGAGAGCTTTGCGTTTGATTGGTTGGCGAGGGTTTGGGCGGCTGAAGCCATTGTATTTTTCCTTGTAAGTTGGGTTTGGCGGGAGTGGGCTCCCGGTGGACATAGTAGCTTTGGGGGTGGATGGAGTTTGGGGTGGATTGGTGTGAAGTTGTTGATTTGGTTGGGGAAGATTTTTTGAAAATTTTTGTGAACGCAATTTCGGC
>CANGVB010000235.1 GCA_947456995.1 Bryobacteraceae bacterium
CGCTGAGAGCGCTACAATATGGCGGTGGGCTCGTTGCGGATGAGCCTGCGGATAAACAGGAATTCGATGCAGAAGAGCAACACGAAAGCGGCGGCGGCCAAGTCGTCCCCCAAGCCAGCGGCGAGCACCCCGGAACCATCAGCGCAACAGAAATCATTTGACGCCGCGATGCAGGCGTTTCACATGCGTGACTTTGCCAAGGCCACGAAGCTTTTTGAGGCTTCACTTGAAGGCTCGGTAAAAGAGATAGGCTATGCAGCCAAGCAACACCTGCTGATGTGTCAACAGCGGCTGGCCAAGGCGAACGTGAAATTCGAATCGGCTGAAGATCTCTACAACTACGGGATCAGCCAGATGAACAAGCGCGATACTGATGGGGCGCAGGCCAGCTTTGAGAAGGCTCTTAAGCAGGAAGATGCAGACTACATTCACTATGCCCTCGCGCTGGTGCTAGGGATTAAGCAAGACATTCCTGGAGCTGTGGAACATCTCAAGCGTGCCATTGAGATCGCTCCCAGAAACCGTGTTGCTGCCCATAACGATCCTGACTTTGCGGAACTGATGCAACATGCTCCAATACGGGAGTTGTTGAGTTCCTCAAATTAGACGTCGATGATTGCGCCTCCTCCCGGCTACCGCGATGCAGCCGGGCCACTTCGTGTCGTATCAATTGGTGGGGGCACAGGGCTATCTACCTTACTTGTTGGCCTTAAGGAATACGCCCGTCAGGGATTGGTTGACATCTGCGCGATCGTCACAGTGACTGATGACGGGGGATCTTCGGGACGACTTCGACGCGAATTCGATATTCTTCCTCCGGGTGACATTCGCAACTGCATGGTCGCCTTAAGCGAACATGAGGCTCTGCTGTCGCAATTGTTTCAATACCGTTTTGATTCCGGACGTGGACTCAAGGGCCACAGCTTCGGCAATTTGTTTCTAACGGCGCTTACTCACGTTACCGGTGACTTTCCCAGAGCTGTTCGCGTATCGAGTGAAGTGTTGGCCATCTATGGTCGAATCTATCCATCCACCAATCAGAACGTCGGGTTACGGGCGGTGATGCAGGACGGCAGCATAGTCGAAGGTGAAACGAGAATCAGCCGGAGCAGGAAGCGGATCCATCGGCTGGAGTTGACTCAAGGTCGTGTTAAGCCATTACGGGATGCACTCGATGCAATTGCCGGAGCCGACTTGATTACGATGGGCCCCGGAAGTCTCTACACTAGCGTTATCCCCAATTTGCTGGTGGATGGCATTGGCAATGCGATTCGGAAATCCAAGGCTGCCAAGGCCTACTTTACAAACCTGATGTGGCAGCCGTGGGAAACGATGTCCTACTCCGCGGCAGATCATGTAGAAGCGATTCACGATCACGGTGGCAAAGGCACAATCGAACGGGTGATCCTAAACACAACTCCATTGGCTGCTGCTCAACGTCGGCTTTACGCGGCCAGCAAAGTATATCCAGTAGAGTTGGACACGCCGAGAATTTCAGATATGGGCCTCGAAGTGGTGGGCCGCCCCTTGCTTGCCAAGGGACCCAAAGTCCGCCACGATCCAGCAGCCATTGCACGGATCGCAATGGAAATTGCGGCAGAATCTCGCGCCCGCCGCACCAAAACTTAAAGGTGATTTCATGCAATCTTTTTCCAAACTGAATTCCATCGTTCTGGCCGCAGGGCTGGGCACCAGGATGAAGAGCAAAAAAGCCAAAGTGCTGCATGAGGCTGGCGGACAAGCGCTGGTGGAGCATGTACTGGATGCTGCTGCGGTTGCGGTTTCACCCGAGAACATGATTGTTGTTGTAGGCCATCAGGCGGATAAGGTACAACAGCTGCTTGCCCCACGAGGTTGTCAGTTCGTCACCCAGACAGAGCAGCGTGGGACGGGCCATGCGGTTGAAATCTGCCGCAACCTTGCCGGGCAGGATGGCCTGACGCTAATTCTCTACGGGGATTGTCCACTGCTTACGCCTGCGACGATTTCCAGACTGGTGGAGACGCAGCAAAACGGATCTTTCGCCGCTACCTTGATCACCACGATGCTGGAACGGCCAACAGGCTATGGCCGAATCATTCGTGCCGAAGACGGATCTGTCGCTGCGATTGTAGAAGAAAAGGCGGCTAGTCCCGAGCAGAAGAAGATTGGGGAAATCAACTCAGGGATCTACTGTATCGACTCTGCGCTGCTTTGGAAGCATGTTGGCCAGATTACGCCAAACCCGGCGTCGGGCGAAATCTATCTGACAGATCTGGTGGAAATCCTGAGAGGGGCAGGGCATCGAGTTGCTGCGCTGCTGCTGGATGATCCGAATGAAATTCTGGGAATCAATCAGCGGCTCGAACTGGCAGAGGCAGATCGAATTCTGAGAGCCCGCAAGACCCGCCAATTGATGCTCGATGGCGTCACGATCTTTCAACCCGAAACTGTTGCGATTGATGCCGGAGTAGAGATCGGACAGGATACCGTTATCGCAGCATTTACTCAGATTTTGGGCAAAACCAGAATCGGTTCTGATTGCACGATTGGAGCTGGCTCTGTTATCCGCGACAGCGTGCTTGCTGATTCGGTGAGCGTGGGCGAATACAGTTTTGTTGGTACATCGATGGTTGAATCGGGAGCCCAGATAGGTCCTTTCAGCCGCCTTCGACAAGACAACCATGTGGAAGCCGGCGCACATATTGGGAACTTCGTGGAACTGAAGAAAACTCGCTTCGGTGCCGGGTCGAAAGCGATGCATCTTGCGTATCTCGGCGATAGCAATATCGGGGCTGGAGTCAATATCGGAGCAGGCACGATCACCTGCAACTACGACGGGGTCAACAAGCACATGACCGAGATTGGCGAAAACGTTTTTGTTGGCAGCAATTCCACCCTCGTGGCTCCGCTCAGGATCGACGCTGACAGCTACGTAGCCGCCGGAAGCGTAATCACCCATGCTGTCCCAAGTGATGCACTGGCGGTGGGTCGCAGCCGTCAAACCAACAAGTCTGGTTGGGTTAGCAAAAAACGAAAGAAGGGCTAAAGCACCAGAATCGGATGGTAAAGATTGGGCAGCTTCTGTTCTCCAATCGCTACCAACTCTCCAGACTGACTCATTGCCTTGACCAGCCGAGCCGCCTGAGAGATTCGAAAGGGCGATGTCCTGAAGTCTCTTCCTTGACGGATCTGCGACTCGGTCAGCAAGTCTACAGTTTCAGCCGGAAAAGCGGGAAGCAGGCGGTCTCCCTTAAGCAGGGCGTCTTCGAAGCGACCTAGCTGAGCGAGTTCTTCGACTTGTTCCAGGGTTCTTGCGTCCGCAATGGCAAACTCGCCGCTGAGGGTTCGCCGCAACTCCTGGACGTATGCGCCACAGCCCATGGCCAGCCCCAATTCGTGTGCGATGGATCTTACGTAAGTACCAGAGGTGCACTCGAGGTGGACTTCGATGTCTGAGCCTTCCATCCTGAGGAGATCCAGTCGGAAAACCTCAATATCGACCGGCTTCAATTCAACCGGCTTCTGTTGGCGAACCAGCTTGTATGCGGGGACGCCGTTGATCTTCTTGGCCGAGACCGGTGGCGGCATCTGTGACAACGGGCCACGAAAGCGGGCAAGCAATTGCTCGACTTCGTCGGCCTTGAGCTCGACCTGCTTTTCATCTGATGTGCTGACTCCGTCCCGATCGTAGGAATCGGTGGAGTGCCCAAAGCGGATAGTGGCAGAATATGCTTTGCGATCTTTTGTATAGAACTGGGCCAGGCGTGTGGCGCGGCCCACGACAAGAGGAAGTACGCCCGTTGCCAGTGGGTCGAGCGTGCCCAGGTGGCCAATCTTTTTGGTGCCGGCAATCCGGCGCATCTTGTTTACGGCATCATGTGAAGTCCAGCCCGGCGGCTTGTCCAACACGAGTACTCCGCATAAACCTTCAGTTTGTGTTTGCAATCTACTTCTATTCTCCCTTGGCTGTGCCGTCCGCGCTACCATCGAGTTTGGATGGCAGACCGTCTTTATTTGTCCCTTTGGCTAGAGAAGCATTCGACACTTGGCATGCACCGCCATTTTTCTTCGGCTCTTCGCAGCTTCCCCTTTTCCACCCAGTCTTCCGAAGTGTATCTTCGAGTTTCTGCGGTGGACCCTTCAGAACCCGCCCTGCTTGAACAGGTCTTCAAATTGCCAGATCAACTTGAGGATGTTTTCGACGCCATGGAAAAATGGCGCTCTTCAGACATCGCCTTCGAGGTGGAAGGATTCTGGGATCTTTGGCAGGAACTTGCCGACGGCTGGCAACTCAAGCCTGCCAGAGTCCAGTTATTCTTCTACGGGCCAGATTTCCCTAGTGAGTTTGGAGAATCCGTCCGAGCTGAATTGGGTATCGAGTCACTCTTTTTGCCCGCCTCCATCGAAACAACCAAGGATCTGCATTTCTACCAGTCCAACCTGAAGAGCCTGTTGAGGCTCAATGGAGACTGGTCAACCCGGTTGAGATTGAAGCAGCGAAAGCTCTGGAGCGACTCAAGCGAGGATCTGAGTCAACGTTTGAATTGGATCGCACAGGCAGTTTCAACATCCAAGCATTAACTCTTGGTTGCTAGCGGATGGAAACCGGAATTTCTCTCGGGCTCCATGTGAAGCCAGCCGCAACCTGATAGGAGTTTCTTTTAAAGCCATTTGTTGTAGTGCTAAGGAATTGGCGATTTCCAGCAGTGACCGTAAAGAAAATCTGGTTGCTTAGCCTTCTGCTTGCGTTAACAGAGGATTGAAGCGACTCAAAAGTTTGATTTACCCCGATGAGGCTAGCCATCTTCATGTATTGCACATTGGCTCCCAGGCCAATACTCCTTATTCCGGAATAGGTATAGTTCAGGCCAGCAAAGGTAGAACGCGCGGTATTGATGATCCCATTGCCAGGCGTTGCAGCAATGCCACCATTAAACCCTAGGCTATGCAGGCGATTCACCCTGTAGGAGAACATTACCTGAGCAGTAGGTAAGATCGATTTGCTGTAGAAAACTTCTTGTACAGACGAGATACCAATGAGAGCTGCAATCACAGGGTCAACTGCGGTTTGGGTAAGGCCAAGGGATTCCAGCCTGAAGAATCCACCTTGCAGGCTCAACTGCGCCCGTTTCCCTAGTTGGAGCGAATAACCTCCAAATGCACCGTTGCCGTAGGAATCGCCGAAATTTCGAGTGAAATTAAACATCAGGAACTGATACCCACCGCTAATTGTCTGTCTCCTGCTCAGTCGATAGGAAGCCATTGCATTGGTGGTTGCTCCATTCGTCCCAAACAAAACCTGTCCTGTTCGTCTTGTGAGGAACCCATTGCCAGAAAGTGAGAATGATAGCCTGGCAGACTTTTGATAGGAATATTCCAAGTTGCCGTTCATAAAATAAACTCGGTTATCAAATACTTCTCCGGTCGGCCCGAAAATCGACCCAAGGGTAGGGTCGATCGAAAGGCCGGCAAAAGAATTTCCGAATGCGCGATTAGTTGTCATTGCAGATGTAAAAAACGAGAGCGTGGACCGTTTTGTCAACTGCCGATTGGCAAATAAGCCTAGTGTTTGGTCTGTGCCATTAAAAACACTTTGTGAGGGGTAGTTTCTATAGTGGCCAGAATAATTGATTCCAACTGACCCGCGGCGAAGCCGTTTACTGCCAAAAACTACTGCAAAACCATCAAGACCAGCAGCAATGGAATTGTTGATTTTCCCATTGGCATCCAGTGCGAAGCCCGTTAAACCGCTATCGTAGGTGCCAGTTGCACCTGCAAAGAAACTGATGCCCGTGTCTGAACCGCCACGTTGCCCTGTCCCTGACCCTGCCCCTGTGCCAAGAACGGCTGGACCACCAAATCCGCCCATTCCACCCATGCCCCCGCCTGCCCCCATTTGCGAATAGAGCGGAATCAGACCCGCCAGCGATAGTATTAAAACCTTTTGTTTCATTGCATTTCCTATTCTGGCGAGATCTGACAGTAAGCGCCCATCTTGCAAGTTTGACTCCTGATTTGGGGCAAGTCAAGCTTGGCCCTCCCGGTCAATGAGACCAGGAATACGACATTCACTAATTAGTTTCGACCTTTTGTTGGCCTCACTTTATGCTCGCCTCTGCAAACAGTGTCGATTTATGATGTTGTGATGACGGCGCGCAAATGGCTGGTTTCAGGTCGAGTCCAGGGAGTTGGCTTCCGGAATTATGTTCAGAAGCATGCTCGCAGACTGGACTTGACC
>CANGVB010000236.1 GCA_947456995.1 Bryobacteraceae bacterium
CTGATACCAATCTGGCGAAGGCGGGATGCGATATGGCAGGCCTTGCGAACGCTCGTCAGGAAAGACTTCTGTTCGTCATCGCTACCCATAGCAGAGCCGCCACCGGTGGGCGGCCACACAGGAGCAACCAAGCTGCCAATAGCAAGACCTTTGCTGGCGATCTTGTCGGCCAGGGCCTGAATGGCAGAGTCGTCAGAATCGATACTGGTGTGCGGCTCAAAGAGGAAAAGATCTACACCATCAAAACGGGTGCCGTTTACTTCGGCCTTGGCCGTCATATCGAGCATGGTGTCTAGATCGATGGGTGGTTCTGAGTCTGGGCCCTTGCCGACGAGGCCTGGCCACATGGCGTTGTGGAGCTTGGGAAATGCGTTCGACATTGCCAATACAGCATATCAATCAGAGCTCTCGCTGGAGCGAGAAATGGGCTAGCATCTAAGAATGCGTTGGGACCAAGGACATCAAAGCGACGACGTCGAAGATCGCAGAGACGAAGGCGGCAGTTCGCCCATGGGATTTGGTGGCGGCGGCTTTGGGGGCATGCGAGTTGGCTTCGGCGGACTCGTCGTACTGGGCATTCTGAGTTTTGTCTTCAAAGTCGACTTGATCAGCCCATTTCTCGGCGGTGGCGGCGGCATGGCCCCTGTGGCCTCCCGGCGTGAACCAAGAGTCAAAACAGCCGAAGAAGAGACGCTGAAGCAATTTGTGAGCTTTGTGCTGGATGATGCACAAAACACATGGACTAAAGTGTTACCAGAGCAACAGGGCGTGTCTTACCGCCGAGCCAAATTGGTGTTGTTTCGCGACTTCGTAAGGAGCGGCTGCGGAGACGCTGAAGGTGCCATGGGCCCCTTTTACTGCCCCGCAGACGAGAAGGTTTACATCGACCTGAATTTCTACGACGAGTTGAAACGCAAGTTTGGCGCCCCCGGAGACTTTGCCCAAGCCTACGTAATTGCCCATGAACTCGGGCATCATCTGCAGAACATCCTTGGCATCGAGCGCAAGGTTCGCATGGCGCAGGAGCGAAACCCAAGAGCGCAAAAGCAGTTGAGCGTGCTGATGGAATTGCAGGCCGATTGCTTTGCTGGAATCTGGGCCCATGAGACGGCACAAAGAAAATTGTTGGAAGCTGGCGACGTAGACGAAGCGCTCGGCGCAGCCGCGGCAGTAGGCGACGATCACATTCAGCAAATGTCCACCGGGCGCGTCAGGCCTGAGAGCTTTACCCATGGATCGTCAGCGCAACGCAAAGAATGGTTTGGCCGTGGATTCCAGACTGGTAAGGTTACTGAGTGCAACACGTTCGCGGAAAACTGAAATCTGAATTCAATCAATGCCTCAGATTGACAGTGGAATATGATGGCGGCAAATACAGCGGTTGGGCTGAGCAACGCAATGCCCGCACTGTGATGGGAGAACTTCGCACGGCACTCGAACAAGTGCTGGGCGGAAAAGTGGAATTAGTCGGGGCGGGCAGAACAGACGCGGGTGTTCATGCCAGAGGCCAGGTTGCGCACGTCAAGTATTCAGCAGCCAAGCCGGCAGTGGAAGCCTTTGTCCTCACACAAGTGAATCAGAAGTTGCCCGCAGAAATCAGTATCCGCAAGCTCCACAAAGCCCCTCTGGCATTCCACGCCCGGCATGACGCCTCAGAGCGCGAATACGTCTATCAGATTGCCACCCGCAAGACTGCCTTTGAGAAGCGTTACGTTTGGTGGATCAAGGAACCTTTGAACGTAGCGGCGATGCAGGCAGCAGCTGCCTTGATCGTAGGCCGCCACGACTTCAAATGCTTTCAGGCTCAGGACCCAGGCAGACCCAATGAATCGTCCATCGTTGTGGTGGCCCGGGCAGAGATTGAAGTTCTGGAAGACCGGCTCTTGTTCCGAATCGCCGCATCACACTTCGTTTGGCGTATGGTGCGCCGGCTCACTGGGGTACTCGTGAAGCTCGGGCTTGGCGAAATCACGCAAGCCGATTTCGAGAAGCTGCTGGATGCCAAAGAAGACCCACGCCTCGATGTAGCGGCCTGGACCGCACCATCATCGGGGCTATTCTTCGAAAAAGTGCGCTACAGCTAGTTCATTTTTTCGTGGCAGAAAGTGCAGTCGTTAGACACTTTCTTCTGGCGATGGCAATCCATGCATGAGCCCATCGAAAGGTCTTTCGTCTTTGCCATCACACTCAGGGTTTTCACCTCACCATGGCAATCGGTGCACTTGGCTTCGGCATCCATGTGTGTCTTGTGGCTCCAATAAACAAAGGTCGGAACCTGATAAACGCGCACCCACGGCACGCGCTTCTTGTCCGTGAAGAACTTCGCCAGCTTCTGAATGTCTTCTGAATCCTTCTTGATCACCTGATGGCAACCCATGCACTTGGCCTCGGCAGGAAAGGTCATCATCTCGCCGGGGGCCGGGTTTACGTGACAGGTCTCACACTTAAGGTCGAGCTTGCCTGCGTGTTGTTCGTGGCTGAAAGCTATGGGCTGCCTGGGAGGATCGGCAGCCCACAAAAGCAAGGTGGCCGCAAGGAAGATCAAGAACTTCACAGATTGCCTTTCTTCGATTCACTGAAGAGGTATTCACTCGCTCGCAGAGTGAGCGCAAGTATGGTGAGCGTTGGGTTCTGAGAGCCGCCACTGACAAAAGCGCTGCCATCTACAACGAACAGGTTCTTGATGTCGTGGGTTTGATTCCACTGATTGAGAACACTCTTCTTCGGGTCGCTACCCATGCGGCAGGTACCCAGTTCGTGGATGCTCTCGCCGGGCGGAACCATCTCCCAGTGCTTGGCCAGAATCTCGAAGCCAGCATCTTTGCAGAGCTCTTCTGCCGTGTTCATCGAATCCTTGGCCATGGCAAATTCGTTGGCGGTGTACTTCTGGTTAATGTGGAGCACGGGGATGCCCCAGGCGTCGGTTTTGAGCTTGTTGATGCGGACAGCGCTTTCGTAACGCGGCAAGACTTCACCCATAGTGGTGAGCGAGAAGCCGGTGCCTTGAGTGTCGGCCATTTGCTGCCAGAGCTTTTCACCATAAGCAGGAAAGTAGCTCGGGCCAGGGCTGTTGCCACTGCCGAAATCGTAAGCGTAGCCACGGATAAAGTCTTTGGACTTGGTCTTAAGATTCCGGAAGCGCGGGATGTATCCGCCGCCGCCCATCAGATTGCGAGGAGCCTTGCCACCACGGGCCTCAGGCACGATAGCCTGCACCACGTTCTTCACGTAGAACTGGTCGAAGAGATAGTGCCCCAGCGTTCCACTTGAATTTGCGATGTTGCTGTTGAGCAGGATGCGGGTTGACTCGAGACACGATGCGCCCAACACCACAGCCTTGGCACTGACATGGAATTCTCGCTTGGACACGCGATCGACAAAGTGGGCACCATTGGCCTTTCCTGTCTTCTTGTCGATGGTGATCTCGCGCACGACAGCATTCGGAACGAGGTTGAGATTCCCTGTCTCCAGTGCTGCCGGCAGGAGCAGATTCAGACTGCTCGCCAGGGTACCTGTGCTGCGACGTTGCTTGGTGGTTGGTACGTCTTTCTTGCGGCAGGCATCGAGGAATCTCTGGACACAAAGGCTATCGCGAGACTCGTCGGCAAGGAAGTTGCCATCTGGAATCTGAGGGAAGCCCTCTTTGCGCCCGCTCACACGAAAGAGCGGCTCAACGCGATCGTAGAAGGGGGCGAGATCTTTGTACTCGACAGGCCAGTTGTCACCAAATCCATCGTGATCTTTGCACTTGAATTCGTAGTCGCTCAAGCGCCAGGAGGCGCGGCCCCAGGCCAGCGTCTTGCCACCAACCAGACGGATGCGCACCCAGTAGTAGGGGTTTTCTGGGTCGTAGGTGTAAGGGTTCTGCTTCTCGTCGGCCCACATGTTGGCGCTGAATTCGCTGGCCTGTGTGACATGAGGGAAGCGGCCGGGTTTGCCGAAGCCGCGATAAGGCAGATCAGAAACAGACTTGAGAACGCGCTGCTTGTCTGGGTCAATCAAAGGGCCGGCGTCAAGCATGACGCATTTGGCACCCAGCTTGGTTAGTGTATGTGCGGCCATACCGCCGCTCGCGCCACTGCCGATGATAAGGACGTCGTATTCGGTTTTCATGGTGGATCCTTATTCGATGGGAAGCCAATAGCTGCCAACACCGGCAGCAGAACGGCTGCGTCCGGACATTGCCTCAGCCCACTGGCGAGAATTTATTGTGGCCTGATAGAAGGCCTGTTTGGCGGCTTGCAGGAACTTGCCATAAGCGTTAGCCGGGCCTGCGTGCGTCCAAGGTTCATTCAATTCTTTCAGCGCCGCATCAAGGCCAGTCTTGCGGCGAAGCTTGTAGGTAGCCAGGCCTTGACGGTAGAGACTTTGGATGTCTGACGGGCTTTGGCCAATCAGGAAATCGAGGAACTCAGCAGCCTCAGCTTCTTTGGCGCCGGGGCGGCCGTCGAAGGCGGGAATCAGGGTTTGGCCAAGTTCGGCGAAAACCGCAAGATCGGCTTGCGAATAGAAGCGGGGCAGGCCCATCGATACAGCCTCGGCTGCAGTGGCCGGAATACTGGCGGCTGCTTCCTGGAAGGCTTGTGCTGCCGGGGCCAGGCCCAGCAGCGCATAAAAAACAGAACGGCGTTGCATATAGTCTTTCCTTACTTGACGAAGCGAATGCAGACGGGGCTACCCACTTTTACGGAAGAACCTGAAGGAATCAGTTTCCCTTCTGCAAGATCCACCTTAAAGGCTACAAGAAGATCGGAATTTTGCGCGCCCGCAACCAGATATTTTGCATCGGGCGACAGTACGAAGCCACGCGGAACCTTGCCGCCAATCGGCTGCTGCCCAAGCAATTTGGTTTCGCCCGTAGCGGGTTCGGTGCGATAGATCGAAATGCTGTCGTGGCCGCGGTTGGAGCTAAACAACAGCGTGCGCTTGGGATGAAGCACCACCTCAGCCCCTGAAGTATTGGCCTTGTAGTCAGCCGGAATCGCGGAGACGGTGGTCAGGATCTGACCCTTCGGTTCGCCGGTCCAACGGAACACGCTAACGCTGCTTGCCATCTCATTGAGCACATAGGCAAGGCCACCATCACCGAGGGCCAGGTGGCGAGGGCCGGCACCCTTAGGAGTCTCCAACTGGGCTTTTTCGCTGATCGCGCCGGTCTTCGCATCGAAGCTGTAGATCTTTACCTGATCAAGGCCAAGATCAGCTACGTATAGGAATTTGTTGTCGGCAGAGAAGTTCACCGAATGAGCGTGAGGGCCTTCCTGGCGACGTGGGTCAACGCTTTTGCCTTTGTGCTGCACGGTTGCGACAGCCTCGCCCAACTTGCCGTCTTTGCCAATGGGAAGCACGGCAGCCGTGCCGCTTGAGTAGTTTGCGACAGCAAGCCATTTGCCGGTGCTGTCGATGTTGAGATGGCAGGGAGCATCGCCCTTGGACTTCACCTTGTTCAAAGGGCTGAGCTTGCCATCGGGCAGAATGGCGAATGCGCTGACGTCGCCGTTGTTCACTTCATTGGCAGCGTATAAAAACTTACCCCCTTTGCTGATGGCAAGAAAAGATGGGTTGGGGCTTTCGGCTGCAAGTTCAGGAGCAGAAAGCTGCCCGGTGGCCTCATTGAGACGCACCATATAGATACCCTTGCTGCCTTCGGGCTTGGTGTAGGTGCCGATGTAGGCAGTGCGGTCTGCTGCAAGAAGACTCATAGTCATAAGGGTTGTAGTTGCAATAAAAGATTTCATAGAGTGGAACTTTCACTTTCTGTATGTGCACCTAGAAGGTTGCTGTACTGGCGCAGTAGCTTGATCACTGCAATGGCCAAAGAAAAGACGATCGGGCCAGCGAAGAGGCCCACCAGGCCGAAGGCTTCAATGCCCCCAAGCAAGGCGAAAAACATCACGGCTGTATTCATTTGAGAGCTTTCGCTCAGAACAATAGGGCGAATTACATTGTCGGCCATACTCACAACCACCAGGCTCCACACCAGCAAAATACCAGCCTGGGTGAAGTCGCCAGTGCTTGCGAGGTACAGCACGCCTGGCAGCCAGACAATGCCTGCGCCCACCAGAGGCAGAATGCTGAAGATTGCGGCGACAGCTCCCCAAAATGCCGCTGAAGGCAAGCCAGTGAACCAGAAGCCAAGCCCAGTGAGCAGGCCTTGTGCCAGGGCAACAGCGATCACACCATAAACATTGGCGAACATCAGAACGCGAGTCTCGGC
>CANGVB010000237.1 GCA_947456995.1 Bryobacteraceae bacterium
CCGCATGATCCTTCAAGGATTCATGCCTCTCTAAATAACTCTAGTTAACAGTCTTTGACTTTGATGTGGCGCTGGTCTTGGTACCCGGAATTGGGACAACCCAAAGTGCGCGCTTCATGCGACGGCGGCTGGCAACTTCTTCTTTTGAAACAGTCTCAGGCTTCAACTGAGCTGGATCGGTCCAGGCAGTGTTCTTGCCGGGGGCAGCGCCGGAATCAAGAAAGCCTTCCTTGATTTCGAGAAACGCGTCCATGCGCAATTTGGTAAGGTACTCACGCATCTGAGGCTGGAATCGGGGCATGTAGAGCTTTTCCATAATTTCGTTCTCTACCTGTTCCATCTCGGCCTGTCCCGCTGCATGGAAGTCTTCTACGCGAAGGATCAGCCAGCCATTGGGCAATTTGATCGGATCGGTAACGAAGTTCTTTTGACTCTTGAAAACCAGATCTTCGATCTGTTTGTTGAGCATGCCCTTCTTCATCCAGCCGATATCGCCGTCTTCATTTCGGGTTTGCGAATCGCTGAATTCACGAACCAGTACATTGAACTTTTCGTTCTTGCGCAATCGCGCCACCACGTCTTTGGCCTTTTTCTCAAGACCCGCAGCTTCAGCCGGGCTCTTACCTTCGCTCGAAAACAGAATCTCGCGCAGGTAGATCTCCTCATCACGCACGAATTCCGCCTTGTGCTCGTTGTAGTACTTGGCGACTTCTTCCTTCTTGATGTTGATCTTGCCACCGACTTCCTGCCGCACAACGCGCTGCGTGATCATGTTGGTGCGCATTTCGTTCTTCCAGTCCTCAAAGGTCTGACCGGTTTGCTCGGTGATCATCTTGGCCAAGTCTTCCTGATTGGCCATCTTCGTCTTCACCATGAGATCGGCAACATATTTGCTGATTTCGCCGTCGACGCTGATGCTCATTTCTTTGCCTTTGCTAGCCAGCAGAAGGCTGTCGATTTTGTCACGCAGGATATTCTTCTCGGTGGTGGCTAGCGTCGCATCGATTTCAGCCTGACTCGCTTTGCGGGCTTTCATCTCTTCGATCATCTGACGACGGGCCCGGGCCAGATCCGTAGTGGTGATGATGTCGCCATTGACTTTGGCAACAATCTGTTCCACAACAACCACTTCTGCCGCAAAAACGGCACAGGCCAAAAACATTAAGAACGCAGGAATTCGCATGTAAGGTAACGCTTTCATTGTACTCACCCTTCGGAGTACATGCCACCTGCACGTGCACTGCCAAGTTTCGCCCAAGGTTCGCCATGCACTCCAACGCGAGCTTTGGAATGCACCAGCAGCAGTTGCGAAACCCCGATATAACGCTCCAGAAAGGCCCCTTCGCAATAGCCCAAATAGTAGTCCCACATGCGTTCAAACCGGGCATCAAAACCCAGTTGACGAACTGCTTCAATGCGGTCATGGAAGCGCCGCCGCCATTCCCGCAGCGTCCAGGCGTAGTGCGTACCCATCTCGCTTAAGTCCATCAACTGGTAGCTGCCTGTGCGAGCAAGACTCTTTTGAATCTCCACCACGCTCGACAACTCACCGCCCGGAAAGATGTACTTCTGGATCCAGTCCGGGCTCTTCTGGTAGCCCGGAAACTGCTTTTCGTTCATTGTGATGGTCTGCATCACGATGGAAGCACCAGGCTCCAGCAGTCGCTCCCAGGTGGCGAAAAACTCATCGTAATGATCCAGGCCCACCGCTTCGAACATCTCAATCGAGACACCTTTGGTGTAGCGGCCCTGCAGGTGTCGATAGTCTTCGAGCAGTAGAGTGATTCGGTCTTCGAGCCCAGCTTCCTTCACTCTTTGTTCTGCCAGAGCAAACTGCTCCCGGCTAATCGTGGTTGTGGTGATCCGGCAGCCATACCGTTTGGCGGCATGCAAGGCAAAGCCACCCCAGCCGGTTCCGATCTCAAGTACATGGTCTTCAGGGCTTAGGCGGAGCACCCGGCAAATTCGCTCCAACTTGTTCCACTGTGCCTGCTCAAGCGTCTCGTCCTCGCGCTCCCAGAGCGCCGAAGAGTACATCATGCTGCTGTCGAGAAAGAGCCTAAAAAAATCGTTCGACAAATCGTAGTGGGCCTGGATGTTCTTTTTGCTTCCTTCTACCGTGTTGCTCTTGCGAAGGTGATCGAGGCGAGCCAGACTGCGCGCGACCAAGCTGAATAGTGGATTGGCGCCATCGATCACGCGTACATTGCGCACCGCAAGCCGCACCAGACTCGGCAGATCGGGGCTGGACCAATGGCCCTCCATATAGGCTTCACCCATGCCAATTTCGCCGCCAAAGACAGCAGCACGGTAGAACTCGGGCGAGTGCACCTCGATCATTGCTTCAAGCCCGTCGGGGGCATCATCGCCATAAGTACTGACACGGCCGTTTTCAGCCAGCGTCAGACGCCCACCTTTAAGCCCCAGCAGAATTTTTTCAAAAAGCTTCCGTACCATCAACCTGATCTTTCTCTATAACTTGGATGGATGCGGCACAAAGGGCATCCGCTTGAAGAAAAGTTTCAGCGCCTGCCAGTGGATCGCCACAATCACCTTCAGAGTCATGAATGGATACGAAAGAATGGAGCGCTTCAGATTTTTTGCCGTCCATGGCATCCAATCCATCGTGAGTGTCGCATCGAAGAACTTCTGCCCCTGGCGAAAGCTGTCGATATGCGCAACCAGACTGGAAGACGGTGCCGTCAGCCGGAATCCATATTCGTTGTCCATCGTATTGAAGGGCGAAACGTGCAGTTCTTTGGTGACACCATCGGCGCGCAAACCGGGCAGCCAGTAGTTGTGGCTTTCGCCAAAGGTGCTGTGTACCTCAGCCATCACCACCTTCGGCTCTCCTCCGCCCTTTGCATAGAAATAGTAAAGCGAAATGGGATTAAAGCAATATCCGGCATAACGCAGATGAGTCAACAGGTAGATCGGCCCGTCGGGCAAGCTCACCCCGTTGACAGCGGCATCCTGCTCCAGCCTCTCTCGCAAGGACAAAGAAGCGTCGCCGAAGTGATCCGATTCGCGAAACGAAACCAGTGCAACCCTTTCATAGCCTGCCAATTTGGAAACAGACATCAGTTCAGGGATGTGATCCACATCAAGATAGGCCATAAACATTGTGTATTCAAAGCTGTGCTCGACCGGGCTCAATCGCCTGTGCCTCACCCTGCCCGAATAAATTCCTGAGCCTAAAGAATCTCGCATTCCACTCCAAGCGACTTTGCAACCCGCAACGCGCTTCGATAACCGTCTTCGTGAAATCCATTTTGCCAATAAGCACCACAAAAATGCACTCTTTTGACGCCACTGATTTCTGCCCAGCGTGCTTGAGCCCGAATGGCATCGAGGGTGTAAAGGGGGTGCTGATAATTCATGCGCCGCAGAATTTTGCCTGGGTTCAATCGATCCGTTGAGTTTAGCGTGACAAGATAACGCTCTTGTGTGTCGAGGTTTTGCAGCCGGTTCATGTCGTAGGTGAGTGTGGCCGGAGCACCCCGTTCGGCAGCAATCCGGTAGTTCCAACTCGCCCAGGCTGCTTTACGATTGGGAAGAATGCTGACATCGGTATGGAGCACAGCTTCATTATTCGAGACGCGAAACGATTCGAGAACTTCACGCTCTAGCGGACTGGCGTCCGTCAACATGGTGAGTGTTTGAGGCGCATGTGAAGCCATCACTACCTGATCGAAGATCTGTGATGGCTCGCCCTCCCGCTTCACCGCAACGCCGCCATCCACGCGAGCAACACTCACCACGGCCTTGCCACTATGCACTCGCCCTTGAAGCGGGGCAATCAGCTTTTCGATGTAAACACTCGATCCGCCCTTGAGCACCTTCCATTGTGGATGGCCATTCAAGGTGAGCAATCCATGGTTTTCGAAAAATCGAATTAAAGTTGCCGCCGGAAACTCCAGAACTTTGCGTGGCGAAGTTGACCAGATTGCAGCCACCGTCGGGTAAAGATAATAATCACGAAAAATTTGCGAATACCCGCGTTCTTCGATGAAGACCCCAAGCATCATGCTATCGGCCTTGCCTTCTCGCAACAGACGCGAGGCTTCTCCATTAAAGCGCACGATGTCTCGAAGCAACTGCCACTGTCGTGGAGCAAAGACCCTGCGGCGTGAGGCAAAAAAGCCTCCTAACCCGCGACTGGAATATTCAACCCCGTCACGGTCTGCGGTCACGCCCCAACTCATGTTGCTATCTTCGCGCTCTATGCCGAGCTCGGCGAAAAGTCGAATCAGGTTTGGATACGTTTTTTCGTTGTGAACAATAAAGCCCGTATCAATTTGCCTCGGCCCCAGACTGGTCTCAATCGTGTGTGTATGCGTATGGCCACCCAAACGGCTTTCACGTTCGAAAAGGTGCACCTCATGCTTCCTGCTCAACCACCACGAACAAGACAATCCGGAAATTCCACTCCCAATGACGGCAACGCGCATCTAAATGTCTGTGAAGACCTTCCTTGTCATTCTTTTTTCCGTCATCCTCATCTGGATGCTCGTAATGACGACGCTTACGAGTCTCAAGATGCCAATTTGGGATGCATTTGCTACGTTTGGCGACAACCCTTGGGCTGTTGCCACCCTTTGGGATGCTTACTTCGGCTTCTTGACCTTTTATATTTGGGTGGCATGGAGAGAATCCCGGAACTCGATGCGGCTGCTCTGGTTTATCCTGATCATGGCCCTCGGAAACATCGCCATGAGCGTATACGTTTTAATACAGTTATTCCGATTGAAGCCTGGTCAATCCCCATCCCTGATCTTCACGACTCGCAATGAATAAGCTGAGAACCAAAATCGTGGACTTGCTTCGTCAAGGCACCAGCCCGAGTCAAATCTCACTCACCATTGTTTTGGGCATGGCCTTGGGCACAATACCGATTCTTGGAACCACCACACTCTTTTGCGCAGTAGCAGCTTCAGCCCTGCGGCTAAACTTGCCGCTGATGCTCCTGGTCAACTACATCATCTACCCAGTGCAACTCCTGATCTACATTCCGCTAATGCTCCTGGGTGCAAGCTTATTGGACAGTTCCCTCAAGTCGTTAACCATCGCAACTGTATATACGATGTTGCAAGCCGACCTGCTGGGCACGATCCAGCGACTCTTCTGGGCAAACCTGGGAGCGGTACTGATCTGGGGAGTAGTCAGCCTCCCCTTATGCTCTGTCTTCTATGCCATGTCACAGCGGCTCATGAGAAACTTTCACAAGCGAATCGAATTGCCCAATGAATCCATTTAGTACGGTCCCCTTCTGGCAGGAATTCTTAAACCTCACCACACAGTCTCTGCTGATTATGTGTGCATGGATGTTTATCCTTTGGTTAATTCATCTCGCTATCCGCAACGCCGCCATTGTTGATGCTGGCTGGGCTTTCGGTATTTCATTTTGCGCGGCCTACTATGCCTTTCATGGGTCGGGGGCATTCCCTCGTCGCTGGCTGCTCGCCACCATGGTTCTCGTCTGGGGCCTTCGCCTCGGCTTTCATCTTTTGTTCAACAGAATCATTGGCCATCCAGAAGAAGGCCGATACGTGGAATTGCGCCGCAAATGGGCACCCAACATCAATTTCAAGTTTCTGATCTTCTATCAGGTTCAGGCCGTGAGTTGCGTTGTGCTGGCGATACCTTTCCTGCTCGCCTGCATGAATTTTGAGCCCGAGTTCAACATTTTCGACAAGGCAGCCATAGGCCTTTGGGTTTTCGCCACTGCCGGCGTCACAATATCCGACATGCAATTGAATCGCTTCAAGGCCAATCCCGAAAACAAGGGCAAGGTATGCCGCGAAGGCCTTTGGAGTTGGTCGCGGCACCCCAACTATTTCTTTGAATGGCTCGTCTGGCTCAGCTATGGTCTTTACGCGCTTACCGGCCCATGGGGCTTTCTCGGTATGATCGCGCCAGCCCTGATTCTGCACTTCGTCTTAAACGTTACCGGAGTTCCACCCACTGAAGAACAGGCCTTGCGAAGCAAAGGGGATGCCTATCGCAAGTATCAACAGGAGGTAAGCATATTCGTCCCCATGCCCCCCAAGGTTCAGGTTGAATCCTGATGGCGGCATTCTACGAATCCCTGCTAGACCGCAATCTCCTGCCAGACTGGCTGATCCGCATCGGCATCCGAAAACTGCTTGCGCAGAGACTTGTCGATGAATCAAGGCGAGACGCGGCAGCCTGGCGAGAAGAGATTCGATCCAGCCC
>CANGVB010000238.1 GCA_947456995.1 Bryobacteraceae bacterium
AGCAGCGGCCGCTTCAGCCGCTCAAGAGCCTTCATGCGTTTCTCAAACTCGGGTGCCGGGCTGTAGTTGTGAAACGAAATGACGTCCGACATCCCAACCAGCATCCGGTCGATCGCACTCATCGATTCGTTGCTCGACCAGTCCTTGCCCTGCCAGACACCCACAGTCAGCGGCTGTACCGGTTTGTTGGATCGAGCCCAGGCAAAGACCTTCGGCATCCAGGCTTCAACCTGAGCCGCCTTGCCGGCCAGTTCTGTTGCTTTGTAGCTATTGCCATTTGTGTTGTCCGGCTCGTTCCAAAGATCCCAGGCCAGCACGCGAGGGTCTTTGGCAAAGGCTGCCATCACGCCAGTGACATAGGCTTCGAGTTTGGCAAACTTCGCCGGGTCGCTCAGAATCTCCGCCCCCGGGCTCTGCACCCAACCGGAGTTATGTACGCCGGGTTTCGGCGCACGCTGCTTACCCGCCTTGGGTTGAGGGTCCCACACGGAATCAAAGAGAACAAACATGGGCTTGATCTTGTGCCGCTGGCAGATGCCAAGAAAGGTGTTCATCCGCTTTACAAGGCCAGCGGAATCCGTAGTCCACAAAAGGTCGTGCAGGAAGACACGCAAGGTATTGAGGCCGATACCTTCGGCCAGCCCCAGTTCGCGGTCAATCGCCTTGGCATCGAAACTATCGGCCTGCCACATCTCCAGTTGATTGATCGCATAAGCAGGCGTGTAGTTGCACCCAACAAGCCAGCCCTGCTTCTTGTACCAGGCCCAGGCTTGGGCTTCGGTCCAGCGCCCGGCTGCATCTTGCCCGCGCATACCGATTGGAGCCAGCAGGAAACTTCTACGAGCAATCTTCATGCCCGCATCATATATCCAGATCAAATTTGAAGCGACCCCTACTATGGAGTATGCGAACAGGATACGAGATCAGCTTTGAAGACTTCCTGCGGCTCTGCTCCGACCACAGCAACGAATTGGCCCCCGAGCTAAGGGCCTGGTTCCAAATTGAGATCGAGAAGACAAAACAAAGCTTTATGTTGAGAGACAACAAAGGCAGTGAGGCCGATCCGGAAAAGATTCATCAGGCAATTCAGACAGACCCCGAACGTCAAGGCACAATATACCGGGTTGCAATGACACTCTGGCGGTGAAGGAATTAGATTAGGGTGGGAGTTTTAGGAGAACCTGCGGAGCCGCTTATCAAGAGCAGATCCGCAGGAAAAAGCTGGCGGTGAGGGTGGGATTCGAACCCACGGTACCCTTTCGGGTACGACGATTTTCGAGACCGTTCGATTCAACCACTCTCGCACCTCACCGCTCATGATTATAGCGAAAATTTTCTAGGCCGTGCCCATCTCGATCAACTGCTGGGCGTAACGCACTGCCTCATCGGTCAGCCGCTGCCCGCCAATCATGCGTGCCACTTCCTTCACCCGCGCCTCGCCGTCAAGCTCTTCCACCACGCTATGCGTCCGCCCCTTGAGCTCCTTCTTCGACACCGAATAATGGTGATCCCCAAACGCCGCAATCTGCGCCAGATGCGTCACGCACAACAATTGATTCTTCTCAGCCAGCATCTTCAGCTTCTTGCCCACCTGCTCAGCCGCACTCCCGCCAATGCCAGCATCCACCTCATCAAACACCATCGTCCTGCCGCCCTTGGCCGCGAGCGACACCTTCAACGCCAAAGCGAGTCTCGACAATTCGCCACCGCTAGCCACCTTCTCCAGCGGCTTCGGCTCCTCACCCAAATTTGTCGAAATCAGAAAACGCACATCGTCCATCCCGGCCACGCTCCACTCAGCCTCTTGCACCGAGATCACAAAGCGGCTTCGCTCCATATTCAAGTCCTTCAACTCACCCTCAACCTTTTGATCCAGCTTGCCCGCTGCCTTCTTGCGCTTTGCCGTTAGATCCGCCGCCGCCTTCTGATACTCATCCCGCAGCTTGGCAACCTGCTTCTTCAGGAAGTCACGCCGCTCATCGGCACCCTCCACCAAACTCAGATCCGCACACACCTGGTCATAGAAAGCGAGAATCTCCTCCACCGTGTGTCCGTATTTGCGACGCAGCTTGTCTACTTCGCCAATCCGGCCCTCGACAAACTGCAGGCGCCCCGGGTCGGCCTCGAGCTTGCCCAGATAGCGGCCCAACTCACGCGTCGCATCATCGATCGAAACCTCTGCACTGCGCAAAGTCTCAAGCACCCCGTCGAGGCTCTCATCAATCCGGCGCAATTCCATAATGCGCTTGATCGCAACCTTCAACACCGACATCGCGCTCTCCGGCCCCTCTTGCAAAGCCTCAAACGCCCCACCCGCCTGCTCCTTTAACTTCACGACATTGGCAAGAACGCGCAACTCCTGATCAAGCGAAACATCCTCGCCCGGCTTCAGATCTGCAGCCTCAATCTCCTGCTTCTGGAAGCTCCAGACGTCCCGTTGCCGCAACATCTCCTGCTCGCGTTCTTCCAGTTGCCGCAGTTCCCCCTCAGCCGACCGCAAGGAATTCCACAAAGCAGCCACCTTCTCAAGCACCGCCTCATTACCCGCAAACTCATCGAGCATCGCCCGCTGCTCTACGGCACTAAAAAGCCGCTGCTGATCATGCTGGCCATGAATATCCCCAAGAAAAGGCTGCAGCTCTTTCAGAAATCCGGCCGACACCGCACGCGACCCCACAAAGGCCCGGCTCTTGCCACTGGAGAGAATCTCCCTCTCCACCAGCAACTCACCGTCCTCCATCTCAAGCCCGGCACCCTCAAGCAGGGTGACCAGTTCGGCAGTCCGCACAGCTTCAAAGATCCCGGCGATCCGGGCTCTCTCGGCCCCGCTGCGCACCACCTCGGCACTCGCCCGGCCTCCAAACAAAAGGCCCAGCGAATCCACGATAAGACTCTTACCGCTGCCGGTTTCACCCGACAACACATTCAATCCGGCGTGCAGGCGCACCCGCACCCGGTCAGCCACCGCAAAGTTCTCGACCAGCAATTCGACGAGCATCAGCTTGATTTTACTGGCAGTGAGCCATCTTTGGCGTCCATAATGTAATTTGATAATGATTGCCTTCCTACTTCAGCTCAAGCTGGGCGAACTCTTTGACCCGGCAAAGCCGATCCCCTTTGCAGTCCTGTTACTTTTGATCGGCTCTTCCTTACTCAGTTGGTCGATTATCTTTGCCAAGTTTGGCCTGCTCAGAAAGGCCACCGCCGCCAACAAATCCTTTCTGCGCGCCTTCCGCAAAGCTACCGGCTTTGACACAATTGCCGCCGCAGCCGAACAGAACTCCACAGCCCCGATGGTGGTGGTCTTCGATTTTGGTTATGCCGAGGTGGAACGCCAGGCCCGCGGGCGGAATCAAATCCGTAACAAGCCCATGATTGAGCGCAACCTCCAGTTAGGAATCAGCGAAGAGATTCAGAAGCTCGAGCGCAACATGAACTGGCTCGCCACCATCGCCTCGGTCACCCCCTTCATCGGCCTCTTTGGCACCGTCTGGGGCATCATCGGTGCTTTTGAAGCCCTCTCGATGTCAGCCAGCGTCAGCCTGCGCACCGTCGGCCCCGGCATTGCAGAAGCTCTCATCGCCACTGGCGCCGGCCTTGCTGCCGCCATCCCGGCCGCAGTCGCCTACAACTATCTGGGCGGCCAGATCAAAGAAATCGGCAACCGCATGGAAGACTTCGCCCTCGAATTCATGAACCTCGTGGAGCGCAGCTTCGAAGGCTAGGCAATTATGGGATTCTCTATCGACAGCAGTTCCGGCTCTCGTCGCAACCGCCGCTACGGCGGCACTACGCTATCGGAGATGAACGTCGTCCCGCTAGTGGACGTCGTACTCGTGCTGCTGATCATCTTCATGCTCACCGCGCAAGCCATGCAGTTTGGCCTTGAGATCGAAGTACCCAAGGTCAAAACCGAGAAAGCCTCCGGCCAGGATCTCAACGTGGTGAACATCACCAAAACCGGTGAGCTTTACTTCAACGAAAAGCCCGTCAACATCAACGAACTCGCCGCCACCGTGAAGGCCAACAAAAAAGCCAAAGAGAATCTCGTCTACATTCGCGCCGACAAAGCTACTACCTACGACCCCATTGCCAAGGTGGTCGCTGAACTGACTGATGCCAAGATTGGCGTTCGCCTCGTCACCCAAACCGATGACAGCAGCCCACGCCGCCGCTAAGCCACACGGCTTCCGCAACTCGGTCCTACTCCACGCCGGGGTGATTGCCTTCCTGGTTGGCTACCAGTACTGGAACAACCTCGTGCGCGACAAATTCGGCGACCCAACTTCCCTCGGCGCTTCAGCCGGTGTCTCCGCGGTTTCGCAGATTCCAATCCCAAGGCGCGAAGGCCGCGTCAACCGCGTCGCCAACGATACCGAGTCCCTCGTCGCCCCACCCGAGAAGACACAGAAGAAACCCGCCGAGAAGCGTGAAGACCCCGACGCGATCCCGCTCAAGAAGCGCGACAAGAAAACCAAACAGGAAGTGGTCGCCTCCAATCAGAAGTACCGCGAAGATCCGATTGTCCCCAACCAGGTCACATCTACGCTAGGCCAGGCCGCCGTCTCGCCCATGATCGGCGTTCCAGGTTCGGGCGGAGTGGGCACTAGCGCATCCTCCCCCTTTGGCAACCGCTTCGGCTGGTATGAGAAGCTGATTCGCGAGCGTGTGTCCCAACGCTGGAGCACCAAAGACGTCGATTCGCGCCTCCGCACAGCCCCTGCGGCGATCCTCACCTTCACCATCGCAAAAGATGGAAACATATCGAACATCAAGATTGTCCAATCTTCTGGCAACTACGCGCTAGACCAATCCGCCCAACGCGCGATCTACGATTCCAACCCGATGCCACCGCTTCCGGCGGGCTTTGAACGTAACTCTGCGAACATAGAATTCTGGTTTGAACTCAAGAGGTAACTCCACACAATGAATCGACGCTCCGCACTGCTCACCTGTCTGGCCCCGGTTGCTTTTGGCCAGCAGAGTGCCGATATTATCAGCCGCATCTCTGGCGGCCAACAGCCAACGATTGCCGTCCCGGACTTTCGGGGCTCAGGCGATGCCCAGCCCTGGATGCAGATCTTCAATCTCACCCTCTTTGACGAAATCTCCAGCGCCGGGCTCTTCAAGATGGCCCCCAAGAGCTTTTACCCTCTGCAAGTCCCACAACAACCCAATGACTGGAAGGCCCCGGTTGGAGGCCGCAGCGCTGGCCCCTGGCTTACCGATTGGTCCGGGCCCGTTGTTAAAGCCAACTATCTGGCCATGGGTTACACAGCAATCCAGAACAATCAGTTGGTTCTCTTCGGTTGGCTCTACGACGTCAATCAGGCTGACCTCACCAACGCCCAAATGTTCGGCAAGGTTTATTTCGGTACGATCGACGAAGCCGGCACAAAGAAGATCGCCCGCGAATTCGCCGCCGACATCCTGGCCAAGTTCGGTGCAAAGTCCCTGCTCGGCTCCAAGATCTACTTCGTCTCCAACCGCAGCGGCGCAAAAGAGATCTGGTCGATGGATTATGACGGCTCAAACCAGAAGCCCGTCACCCGCTACAACAGCATCTGCACCACCCCGTCTTTGAGTCGGGACAATTCCAAACTCGCCTTCACCAGCTTCCTGCAGGGCAATCCAGGGATTACCGTAATGACGGCAGACTCGGCCCGCCGCCTCACCTTTGTCAATCCCGTCTCCAGCATCGTCGCCTCCCCAGACTTCACTCCTGACGGAAAATTAATCCTCCTCGCCACCAAAATCGGTGGCGGCTACCAGAACATTTTCAGCGCAAATGCAGACGGCTCCAACCTCACCAGAATCACCACAGCAAGGGCCGTCGAGACCGAACCGAAGGTAAATCCGCAAAATTCTTCCGAAGTTGTTTTCGTTTCAGGTAGATCCGGGCCCGCACAAGTCTATAGAATGAATATTAGTGGGTCAGACATTGAACGGCTTACTGACGGTACGGGGCAAGCGGCCAATCCCTCGTGGAATCCGAATGGCAAAATTATCGCTTTTTCATGGACACGTGGTTTTGAGCCGGGAAATTTTAATATATTCATGATGGACGTCGCGAAACGCGAATTGACACAGTTGACGCATGGCGCAGGCCGCAATCAGAACCCTGTATGGGGTCCGGATGGCTTGCATATTGCGTTCTGTTCAACTCGCAGCGGCTCTCCCCAAATTTGGACCATGCTTGCCGACGGAACC
>CANGVB010000239.1 GCA_947456995.1 Bryobacteraceae bacterium
AGAATTCACCAATGCTCACCACGCGCACGCTGTCGCCATACTTCTCGCCAAAGAGCGCCATCGCGCCCGAGCTCAGCGCCTCGTCCAGGCCCGTCACCTTCGTTGTGACGTCGATATTGGCCAGCACTTCTTCATTCACCAGGCGCTCAATCTCAGCTTTTTCCTCTGCACTCACTGCTGCATAGTGCGTAAAGTCAAAGCGCAAACGGGTGGGGTCAACAACGCTACCAGCCTGCTTCACGTGCCGTCCCAACACCTTCTGCAAGGCTGCCTGCAAGAGGTGAGTAGACGTGTGGTGCCGCATCGATGCGTTGCGCCATTCGGGTGCCACACGCGCCGTCAGCGTCTGGCCCACCGCGATCGGCTTCGCCAGCTTCACCTTGTGCACAATCAGGCCCGGCATACCGTAAACAGCCGCCGTGACATCGGCCAGCTTCTCGCCGCTCTCAATGTCAAACAGCCCACCATGGTCACCCACCTGGCCGCCGGAATCGGCATAGAAGGAGGATTGATCCAGCACTACTTCGGTCTCGCTGGCATAAAGCACGGTCGCTGGGGTTTCCAGATGCGTGTAGGCAAGAAACTTGGTCTTAGCCAGTTCTGCAAAGGCCGGATTTACCTGTGTCTTCTCGGCACCCTTCCAGCTTGCGCGCGCCCTCTGCTTCTGCTGCTCCATCGCCTCATCAAAGCCAGGAAGATCGATGCTCAGACCCAGCTCACGAGCCATGTCTTCCTGTTCATCGAGGCCCAATCCAAAGGTGTCGTAAAGCTTGAAAGCCGCCGGGCCAGGCAATACATTGCCCACTGCAGTCTTTGCTTCATCCCGGAACATCTTCTCTGCCACCAGAAAGGTAGTGGCATAGCGTAGTTCTTCTTCCTTCACCACACGTGCCACGCGCTCTGAGCTCTCGATCAATTCTGGATAAGGCCCGCTCATGAACTCCGCAACAAATGGCGTCATCAGGTGCATGAAGTGATTCTCGGCTCCGTCACGGCGTGCATGCCGAATTGCCCGGCGAATGATTTTGCGCAACACATAGCCGCGGCCTTCGTTGGACGGCACCACGCCGTCATGAATCAAAAACTCCGCTGCGCGCGCGTGATCTGCCACCACGTTCAAAGTAGCCGGCTTCATCTTGCCGCCCAGCAACTGCGCTGCCTTCTCGCGAATCGGCTCAATCAGATCCGACTCGTAGTTCGAAAGCTTGCCTTGCAGGATTGCCGCCATGCGCTCAAGGCCCATGCCGGTATCAATCGACGGCCTGGGCAGCGGTGTCAGCACGCCTTCGGGAGAGCGGTCGTACTGCATGAACACCAGATTCCAGAATTCAACAAAGCGGCCGCCACCATCGAGCGGAAATTCTTCATGCTCATGACCCGGGGCGGCTGTGCCTGCACCGAGGTCATAGTGAATCTCTGAACAGGGTCCGCATGGGCCCGTATCGCCCATCTGCCAGAAGTTATCCTTCTCATCCAGCCTGAAGATGCGCGATTTTGGCACCCCGGCAACTTTCTGCCACAATTCCTCTGCTTCATCGTCTTCACGAAACACGGTGACGTAGAGCTTGTCTTTGGGCAGGCCGTAGACCTTGGTGATCAGGTCCCAGGCAAACTCGATCGCCTCGGCCTTGAAGTAATCGCCAAAGCTGAAATTCCCGAGCATCTCAAAGAACGTGTGGTGACGGCGTGTGTAGCCGACGTTCTCAAGGTCATTGTGCTTGCCACCGGCACGGACGCATTTCTGCGATGTCGTAGCGCGCGAATAGTCGCGCTTCTCCTGCCCAAGGAAGATTTCCTTGAACTGGTTCATACCTGCATTGGTGAACAACAACGTAGGGTCGTTGGCAGGGACAAGAGAAGACGAGCGCACAATGCGATGGCCTCGTCCGGCGAAGAAATCAAGGAATGTCTGGCGAACTTGGTGACCGGTCATGATAATGGATATTCCATTTTCCCACTTTGGCACGCACTCTGCCCTAAACTGGAATTACCGATGAAAGCTCGTGTGCATGTTTCGCTGAAACCTTCAGTCCTCGACCCCCAGGGTCAAACCATTACCAAGGCCCTGCATTCACTGGGTCATAACGAAATTCTGGACGTGAGACAAGGCAAGTATTTCGATATTGAACTCGACCCGAAAGCTTCGAAAGAAGCTTTGGCACAAAAACTGCAAACCATTTCTGCAGAGGTGCTCTCCAACCCGGTCATCGAGGATTTCCATATCGAAGTCCTCGGCTAACTCTCTCTTCCTCTCCAAACAGCAACGGGGTAAGGAGCGCCTCTAACAACTTTATGTGTGGAATCGTAGGCTACATTGGCAATCGCCAGGCTGTATCGATCATCATGGATGGGTTGAAGCGGCTCGAGTATCGCGGTTACGACTCAGCAGGTATTGCTGTTTACGACGAGACGGCTACGATTACCATTCGACGCGCCTCCGGAAAGCTGCGCAACCTTGAAGAAGCGTTGCGCCAAAACCCCACCGATGGCAGTTTCGGCATCGGTCATACGCGCTGGGCCACCCATGGCCGCCCTACCGAAGAAAACGCTCACCCCCACCGCGATTCCAAGGGTGATCTCGTTGTTGTCCACAACGGCATCGTCGAAAACTACCTTTCCCTGAGGCATGCACTGCAGGCCAAGGGCCATGAATTCCATTCCGAGACAGACACTGAGATCATTGCTCACCTGGTCGAAGAGGCATTCAGCGGCAACCTCGAGACTGCCGTCCGTGCCGCTCTCTCCCAGATCCAGGGTGTATTCGCTATTGCAGTAATTTCGCGGAAAGACCCAAACAAGATTGTTGTCGCACGGCAAGGCCCGCCTGTCGTGATTGGGCTCGGTGAGAACGAATACTTCGTCGCCTCTGACGTCCCGGCAATCTTGAGCCACACGCGCGACATGTTTTTCCTGGCCGACGGCGATATGGCTGTCCTCACGCCTGAAGGGGTCACGCTTTCTGACTTTCAGGGCAACCCTGTTACCCGGCCGATTTCCCACATCCACTGGGACCCAATCATGGCCGAAAAGGGTGGCTATAAGCACTTCATGCAGAAAGAGATCTACGAGCAGCCGCGTTCCACGCGCGACACAATGCTCGGCCGTCTCGGTGCTGAATCCGGCCGCGCCTTCCTCGACGAGGTTCAAATCTCTGCAGACCAGATGCGCCAGTTCAAACAAATCCGCATCATCGCCTGCGGCACAAGTTGGCATGCCGCTCTGGCTGGCAAATTCCTGATTGAAAAACTCGGTCGTATCCCGGTTGAGGTCGATTATGGCAGCGAATTCCGCTATCGCGATCCGATTGTCCCCGCCGACACACTCACCATCGTCATCTCGCAATCCGGCGAAACCGCCGACACGCTCGCAGCCCAGCGCGAAGCCAAGCAAAAGGGCTCTGTCACCCTGGCTATCTGCAACGTCATCGGCTCGATGATTACGCGCGAAGCCAACGGCACTCTGATGACTCATGCCGGCCCTGAAATTGGCGTCGCCTCAACCAAGGCCTTCACCAGCCAACTCACCGCCCTTTTCGTTCTGGCTCTTTATCTCGGCCAGGAGCGCGGCACCCTGACGCCCGATCAGGTTCGCGCCCACATCGAAGAAGCCCTCAAGATTCCCGGCAAGATGGAGCAGGTTCTCGCTACCGAGGTGATCTATCAGAACCTCGCCCGCTCGCTCCACAAAGCCAAAGACTTTCTCTACCTCGGCCGCGGCGTGCACTTCCCCATTGCTCTCGAGGGCGCGCTCAAACTCAAAGAAATCAGCTACATCCACGCCGAAGGCTACCCGGCAGGCGAGATGAAGCATGGCCCCAATGCCCTGATTGACGAAAATCTGCCCGTAGTCGTTCTCGCTGCCTACGATCCTGAAGACCCCGACAGCCGCATCCGCTACGAAAAGACGGTCTCCAATATTCAGGAAGTAAAGGCCCGCAGCGGCATCGTTGTAGCCATCTCGAACGAAGGCGACAAAGAAATCGCCGAGATGGCCGATTACGTGATCCCGATCCCGATCACCAACGAGCTGCTCTTGCCGCTCCTTGAGATCATCCCGATGCAGCTCCTCGCTTATCACATCGCCGTCCGTCTGGGCTGCGACGTCGATCAACCTCGCAATCTCGCCAAATCAGTTACTGTCGAATAGCCAGTTAAGGTTCTTGACTCAAAGAAAAATTTCTTCCACAATCAAACCAACGTATGAATGAAGCAAACGTTCGAGAGACCAAGGATCGAATCCTCGACGCCGCCGAACGTCTCTTCGCCCTCCACGGCATCGAAGCCACCTCCCTGCGCCAAATCACCAGCGACGCCAAGGTAAACCTTGCCGCCGTAAACTACCACTTCAACTCCAAAGACGAACTGGTAAGAAGCGTCTATTCCCGCCGCATCCGCCCCATGAACGAGAGCCGCCTCGCCCGCCTCCAGACCCTCGAAACAAACGAAGCCAGCACCCTCGAATCCATCCTCGAAGCCTTCTACGAACCCACCATCGACATGGCGCTCAGCCTTCAGAATCATGGATTTACCATCGGCCAGATGATGGGCCGCCTCTACACAGAGCCCCACGGCGCCATGCAAAGCCTCATCGTCACCGAAATGGGCGAGGTAGCCCGCCGCTTTGCTCTTGCTCTGGCCCGCACCCTCCCTCACCTCAGCCAACGCGAAGTCTTCTGGCGTCTGCATTTCACCATCGGCATGCTCGCCCACACCATGGCCGCAGGAGAAAAGCTGAAACACCTCAGCCACGGCCTCATCAACCCTCATGACAAGCAGGAGGTTCTTCGCCAAATGATCAACTACGCTAGAGCTGGTCTAAGCGCACCCAGCCTGGAGCCCGCTCCATGACACTGCTCCTCCTAACTCTGCTAGCCGCCGAGCCACTACCTCTGAGTCTGCCCAAAGCGATCGAACTCGCCACAGCCCCCAACGGCAACCTGCGCCTCCAACTCGTTAGAACCGGAGTCGAACAAGCCGAAGCCCGCCGCCGCCAGGCACTCGGCGCATTCCTCCCCAATCTCGACGGCTCTATCGGCGCCTCCAGCCAAACCCGCAATCTTGCCGCTTTCGGCTTCCGCTTCCCCCAGGGCCTACCCTTCACCATCCCCAGCTTCGTCGGCCCATTCACTGTAGTGGACTACCGTGCCACCGCAACCCAAAGCATCCTCGATTTCTCCTCGATCTATCGCTACCAGGCCACCAAACTCCAGAAGCAGGTTGCAAGCGCCGAAACCCGCAACGCAACCGAGCTCGCCATCCAACAAGTAGCCCGCGCCTACGTCCTGGTCCTCAAAGCCGAAGCCGCTCTCGACACCACCAAAGCCAATGTCGCCCTCGCCGAGCGCCTAGTCCAGCTTGCGGAATCGCAAAAAAGAGCCGGCACCGGCACTGGCATCGAAGTCACCCGTAGCAAAGTACAGCTGCAGAACGAAAAACAACGCATGCTCGTAGCCGAGAACGACCTTGAGAAGTCCAACCTCGATCTCAAACGTGTCATTGGCCTCGATCTCGCACAAGCCGTCGAGCTCACCAGCCGCATGAACGATGGCAGTGCCCCCATCCCTACCGTTGAGCAAGCCTTTGAAACTGCCCTCTCGCAACGTCCAGACCTCGATGCCCAACAAAAACGCCAATCCTCCGCGCAACTGAGCCTCAAAAGCATCAACTCTGAGCGCCTGCCCAGTCTTGCCGCCAGTGGCGACTACGGCACCATCGGCGACGGCACCAGCCTCGTCCCCACGCGCAGCATCGGCGTAGGCGTGAGAGTCCCGATCTTCGACGGTGGCCGGCGCGAAGCCCGCCGGGCCGAAAGCGGAATCCTCCTCCGGCAGGAACGCCTCCGTGCCGACGACCTGAAGAAACAGATCGAACTCGAAGTGCGCACCTCACTCAACACCCTCAAAAGCGCTCGCGCCCAAATCGAAACCGCCAAACTCGGCCTCGAACTCGCGGAAAACGAACTCGCCCAAGCCCAGCGCCGCACCGAGGCTGGAGTGGCAAACAGCGTGGAACTCACCGACGCCCAAACTCGCCTCGCTCGCGCCCGCGACAACAACCTCGCCGCGCTCTACCTCTTCAATCTCGCCCGCATCGACGTCGCTGCCGCCACCGGGTCTATGGAACAAGCAGTGAAAGGAATGGTTCAGTAATGAAAAAACTGCTCCCAGTTTTGGTCATCCTCATTGCCGCAGCCGGCTACTTCGCCTGGAG
>CANGVB010000240.1 GCA_947456995.1 Bryobacteraceae bacterium
CAAGTTTTTGAGCCTCCACTCAGCCGTCCCGGTTCTTCTGGCCCCCTTGACGGAATCCCGGTCTCAGTAAAGGATTCGCTTGACGTTGCAGGAAGGCCAACGGTTTGTGGACACAGTGCGAGACTGACCCATCGAGCCGCCAGGAACGCACTCTGTGTAGACCGCCTGCTGGACGCGGGGGCAGTGATCTTTGGGAAAACCAATACCCCCGAGCTTTTGATGAACTGGGAGACCTTCAATTCTGTTTACGGTGAGACCCGAAATCCCTGGAATCTGGAATGCACGGCTGGTGGTTCCAGTGGCGGTGAGAGTGCAGCCATCGCATGCGGTATGTCGGCTGGTGGCATCGGCTCCGATGGTGGCGGCAGCATTCGATTGCCTGCGGCGCTGACTGGAATTTGTGGCTTAAAGCCGACCCCGGGCCGTGTTCCTGCAACCGGACATTTTCCTTCTGTCGGGCATCCGGGGGGCTTGCTTGGAGTGATTGGGCCTATGGCGAGGACGGTGGAAGACGTTTCCATTCTTTTTCAGGCCGTGTCAGGGCATGCAGACAGCGATCCATTCTCTGTTCCGTACCAGGCGCTGCGCAGCTCTATGACGGGCAAAGTTGGATATGTTGAAGATCCAACGGTGAGCTTGGCACTTGCCCTCGTTGCTGAGGAGACTGCCGTTTTTCCCGTGCAGCCCTGGCAGCGACTGTTTGACGTATGGAGATTTTTCTTTCTGCGCCTCAATGCGCATCCGATTGGATTTCCGACGCCGCATACCGCCCCGTTTCTTGAGCTTGAAGCTCCAAGTGCCAGTGAGCTTTTGGAGATGTTGGCGGCCCGGGACGCTTTGCGCGCCAGGTTCCTGATGGCCATGGACGAATTCCCGATTGTCTTGATGCCGAATCCCGGTTTTGGTGCCTGGAAGTGTGGGGCGTTTCCTGGAGTAGAATCTATGGCACCGCTGACTGTTGCAAATCTTTTGGGATTGCCTGCACTGGCGATTCCGGTTGGTTTTGACTCCAGTGGCATGCCTCTCTCCGTTCAGGCAATCGCAAAGCCCTGGCAGGAGGAATTACTATTGGAGTTCGGAATGAAATTGGAGGAGGTGCGAGGGAGATTCCCGATCGCGCCGATGGCACAAAACATATGATTCTTGGAATTGGAATTGATCTGGAAGAGGTTGTGCGAATCGGCGAGTCGATCGAGAAATTTGGGGATCGCTTTCTCAACCGGGTGTTTACGGATAACGAGATTGCGTTCTGCTCTGGCAAGGCAAATTCAAAAGAACGCTTTGCGGCGCGATTTGCAGCCAAAGAAGCAGCCTTTAAAGCCCTGCAGGCTTCCTGGGAGGAGGGCTTGAGCTGGCGAGACTTTGAATTGATTGCACAAGCCGGCGGAGCTCCCCGGATGGTGCTGCACGGGACGGCCACGCTGATTGCTCAGCAGCGAGGTGTCAGTAGCTTGCACGTTTCATTCAGCCACACCAAGACTCATGTGTCGGCAGTTGTGATCGTAGAGGGCGCCTAACGGCCGACGGCGACGCTGGAAGGCCCTGAAGGAACGCGTGTTTGCGCTTCTTCGAGGCGCTTGGCCTCCTGGAAAGTGAAGATCATGCGGTGAATCACGGTGAGATTCCCGAGAATTGCAGCAATCCATAGCACTGGTGCCATTCGATCAAACAGAGCCCCAATGATCAGGAGAACCACTCGCTCGGGCCGTTCGAGGAAGCCGACTTTACACTGCGGAATGGTATTCTCAGCCCGGGCGCGCGCATAGCTGGTCATCACACTAGCAATCATGACAATCGCAGTTAGGACAACGTAGGGAGCGCGGTTGATGTTGCCATAGTAAACGAGCAACCCGATCAGGAGTGCAAGGTCAGAATACCGATCGATGACGCTGTCGAAGAAGCCGCCGAATCTGGTTACCTGGCCAGTTTGCCGGGCGACACGGCCATCGACCATGTCAAACAACCCAGCACCAATGATTACGAGTCCTGCCTGCCAGAATGCGCCACGAGCCAGGAGCCAGGCTGCGCCGATGTTAATCACCAGACCAATAAACGTGAGTACGTTAGGATGGATCTTCGAGAGCGCCAAGCCGTTGACGATCTTGACGAGCAAAACATTGCAGGCTCGTCCAACTGCGCCGGTCCATGTAGTTTTTGGTTCCACTAGTGAGAAGGCCGTTTGGCCCAGATTACCCTAAATCCTCAAGATCGTGAATGGTCTTTACCTTCAAAATCTCAAAATTCTTAGTACCGCCCGGGATCACGATTTGTACTTCGTCTCCAACCTGTTTGTTCAGCAAACCTTTGCCGATCGGGGAACTGGTTGAAATCATTCCATTTGGAGCGTCAGCTTCCTCGCTGGTGACCAGCTTGTAGGTGATCTCCTCTTCCTTTTTGGTGTCAAAAACAACTACTTCCGACCCAAGGCCAATCCGGTCGACCGGAATTTTGGTCATGTCGGCCATCGACATCACCTGAAGCCGCATCTTTAGCTGGCCAATGCGAGCGTTCACGTAACCCTGGCGTTCCTTTGCGGCGTGATATTCTGCGTTCTCGCTAAGGTCACCGAGTTCGCGGGCGCGCAGGATCTCCTTAGGTAGTTCGCTGCGCAGTTCATGCTCAAGCGAAGCCACCTCATCCACCAGTTTTTTCTTAATGTCGATCATGTCACCAAATTTCTACTCTCCCATTCTAAACCGTCTATTGGACGGCAATGCGGGAGCTTCTGGAAAATACCCCGTCCTTCTGGATTGTGAGTTCCACTTCGGGTCCGGTTGGAGCGTCTGCGGGAACTACAACATTTACCTGGTAGAGGCCAACGATACCAGGGGCCAGTCCGCTAAACAGGAGCTGTGCTGGCCGGCCACCGATAGTAACCAGCGGGTTTGTAGTGGTTCGTGCGAGAGTCGCTGAAGGGCTGATTTGCCCATTTCCGGGGGGGCGGTCCACTGGGCCGAGGCCGTTGACGTAGAGTTGCGCAACCTGACCACGACGGGCAGGGTTGCTTCCCGAAATGAGCACAAAAGATCCGTCGAGGGCCGCGATATATCGTCGATTCGAGCCAGCTTCAAAATATTCAAATGGGGCTGGATTGGAGGCGCGTAGGCGTAGCGTTTGAACGGCACTGGAAAACTCACCGATCGAAACCTTCATATCTACTGTTGCGAGACCTGCGCACTCCCAGGGAATCTGAACATTGATCTGGCCTTCGCTCACGAATTGAAGCCGGCCTGCCGCGCTTACGCGCTGGGACGGGTTGTCGAAGCTGACGCTGACACGGGCCAGGGATAACGGCAATTCGTTGCCACTAAAGACCTTCAGTGTCGGACTTAGCGCCGCACCGTAAATGGAGATGTACTGACCGGCAGCAAATCCCTCAGAGGCTTCTCCGCTGGCTGCATCGCGTATCCCATTTGTAGAAACAGCAGGGCGAGCGATCACTCTGCCCACAAAATCTGCAAAGATTGTGCCCGCCTCAAAACGGACAACCTGCTCTCCGATGTTCGAGCCGGCCCTGATGGTTCCTTCTACGATTCCGTACTCGTCCGTGCGCTCATTGGCGAAAGTGACTTGAGCATTGCCGCTGGTTGTGCGACCCCTGACGGCAACGCCTTGTACCGGGATTCCGAACTGGTCTACAACCTTCATCAGGATCGACTGTTCGTAGCCTGGGATAGCGTCATAGAAGGCTCCGGAAAGTGCGTACATGTTGTGCGCGGCACCTGGGCCGACATAGAAAGTATATGGAACCCTGATGTCGGTAGCCCCACCGGAAATGACCAGGAAGCCATCATACTTACCGGTTGCCGGGCGAGTTCCGGACATTCGGATAGCGACCTGCGTTTCACGGCCAGCCAGCAGACTGAAGCTGGCCGGTGTTGCAGCAATGGTGATACCAGACGCAGCGGTTCTTTGTTCGACGCGAATGCTCAAATTGAGCGACCCGGAACTGGCCGTGTTTGAGATGGCAAGGCCTTGAGGCGCTGGAAAGCTGCCTGCGCTTATGATTCCGAAGCCAATCGAGCTGGGTTCCACCGCAACATTGGATTGAAGGGCGCGGTTGGCGTCCAGCTTGCCGCCGCCCATGGCTGTGATTGCGGCCTGTACCTGTCGGCCGTTGTTGTCGTAATCGACAAGATTAGTATTGCCAGTATTTGCTAATGCACTTTTGATCTGGGCAGGGCGCAGGCCTGGCGATTTTTGCTTAAGCAGAGCTGCAGCGCCAGCTACCATTGGTGCTGAAAAACTTGTTCCCTCGGCGACAACATAGCCGCTCGGGTTATACATGCTTCCGTTTGGATCTATCCTCTGGGTGGCCATGTAGAGGTCGGTTCCAACGGCAACCATATCTGGCTTTACAGCGTAGTTTCCAATACCGGGCCCTTGAGAGGAGAACACGGCAATTTCGTCGGCTGCTGCTGCCGCTTCGCGAAATGCCGGATTGAGGCGAACCGCTCTTTGCTGATTGGAAAGAAACGAACGCAGGGAGTTACCGGCATTAAAGCCGATGAGTGCAGCAGGGATCGAGGTGTTGTCGAGTCCTCCAAGTTGGAAGACTCCGGCACCTTCAAGCCCCGTTATCACAACTGCAATCGCGCCTGCCCTCTGGGCGTTATTTACCTTTTGAGCAATCAGGCAGCTGCCTCGTTCAATGAGCGCGATTCGACCCGCCATGGAGTTGTCTGGCAATGGGTCGCACCCAAGCCGGCTGCTGGTGACGGAGCTGACGTCTGTGAGTTGTGCCTCTATGGGGGCAGATAGCTGCGGGCCATCGCCAAACCGCATATTCACTGACTGCAACTCGTTAGGGACACCATTGCCGAGAACGGTAAGCGTGTTGTACCAGATGTGAGAATTTGTGATTGCGCCGACACTGATTGCGCCAGGGGCTGTACCTGGGCTTTCGATCGTATTGAGCGCGGGTAGATTGGCCCCGATATCCCCGCTGTTGCCTGCTGAAACGGAGACGATCAAGCCGAGGCCAATTGCATTTTGAATCGCATTCGCGAATGCGTCGCAAGGCTGGTTCCGCTGGGTGCCACAGAAATTGTCGAGAGGACCGAAGCCAGCGGGTGCGCCAAGGTTGAGGCTGGCAATGTCCATTCCGTCGGCGATTGCATCTTCGAGCGCCTTTACGACGACGCTCGGGTAGGTTGTATCGTTTACCCCGCGGCTACCAAAAACCTTGTAGTTGCCGAGGAAGGCCCGCGGCGCAACTCCTGAGATGCGGCCAATCGGCGAGTCATGTTCCTGCCCCGCCGCAACCATTGCCGTGGCTGTACCGTGGCCGATACGATCCCGCGGTGTGTTGTCGTCAGGCCGGGTATTGACTGCATCTGTGCCGAAAGCAAAGTTGAGCAGGTCCACGTAGCTTCTTGCGGCGATCACCTTGTTGTTTGTGAAAGCGCAATCGCCGTTATCGGCTTTGCATTTTGGGAAGCCAGCAGGGGCGGATGCTGAGAAGTCTCTGAAGGCAGGATGGTTCTGGTCGATCCCAGTGTCGAGAATGGCAATCTTGACGCCAGCGCCTGCTCCCGAAATCCCCCCCACCTGATTCCAGGCTGTGCGCACGTTCACAACGTCGAGTGCTTTGTTGATGTGTCTTTTCAGCGGCATCATGCGCTGTACCCGATCTACTTCGGGAAGGGCTTTGATTTGTTCAATCTGCTCGTTGCTTGCATGAACGTACAAGGCATTCAGCAACACCTGGGTAGAATCGATAATCTGGATTCCAGATGCAGACATCCGGCTGCTCAGTGCCGCCTGTTTTGCAATCAGGGCGGAGCGTTGGGAGCTAGCTTCGTTTCGAAGCAGGTCCTTTCGGCTTTGCATCGCTTCGGCGAGCGGAGGGTCTTTCAAGACCACAATGTAAGAATTCGATCCCCGTTGGGCCAACCCTGTGGCGGCGAGGAGGCTGAAGGCGGCTATGCAAACCGCAAGTCTATGGTGCCTCATGTTTTTAGCGACGTATTCCCATCAAGATCAGTTTCGCAACTCAGCGACTTGCATCCTTTCTGTTGCAACGACATCTTACTAGTCAAGTAAAGGAGATTTGGCAAACATGATACAGATCAGAAAATCAGAAGATCGCGGTAAGGCCAATCATGGTTGGCTTGATACCCGTCACAGCTTTAGCTTTGCGAACTATTACGACCCCAACCACGTTCAATTTCGTGGGCTACGGGTCATCAATGAAGACTGGGTTGC
>CANGVB010000241.1 GCA_947456995.1 Bryobacteraceae bacterium
AGAAAATGCAAAGCGCCACAACGCAACCGTGAATCTGATCCAATCCGATTGGCTCAGCGCCCTAAAGCCAAAATCCCTCGATCTGCTAGTCTCAAACCCGCCATACATAGCCCTGACAGACAAGCCAACACTGCAACGAGAAGTGAGAGACCACGAACCCGACCTAGCCCTCTTCGCCGGCAACGACGGCCAGGACGCTTATAGAATCCTCGAAGCCCAGGCAAGAGAAGTCCTAAAGCCAGGTGGACGCATAGTGCTGGAAATCGGCAACTTGGCCACCAAAGAAATCTTCGAAAACTGGCAGGACATCCAGATTCAAAACGACCTGGCCGGCCGTCCTTGTCTGCTCACAGCCATCCTCCCCCAAGCCCCCAACTTCGCGAGGGCAAAATAAATGCCCCAACTCATCGGTAGGCCAATCGGATCAATACGCTGCAGTCGCAATGCAATCTCTACCGGCGCCACCATCAGACAAGTCGAGGTGAATGCCTGATGTTTACCCCCAACAATCGCCCCAGCCACAATCCCAAAAAACACAAGCGCCATCCAGTCCCAGTTCCAACGTGGCACAACATTGAAAAGTACGACATTCACCATGCCTACAATCAAGTAGCGCTTCATTCACTAACGACGCCAACGGAATGCCAAAAAGCCGAAGACGGTGCTGCTGTGAGTAATTTGAGCTCCCCACACGTTCTCGCGTTTTGCAATACTAAAAATGTATATGGGTACCAACAGCGTCTTGGTTCATTTGCCTGCGAACCTCATCGCCGAGATCGACGAAATGGTCGGTCCGGGAATGCACGACGACTACTTGATCCAGTTGGTTCAACGGGATCTCGAAATGCACCGCCAAAATCAAGCGCTGGAAGCCGCTTTGGGTGCTTGGAAATCCGAAGACCATCCGGAACTTGCCAACGGAACCGATGCCTTCATTCGCGAACTTCGCAGCTACAATCCTTCGCCCTTGGGATCTTTAGAAGCCACACCCAAAGGCTGATTGATGTCGATTTTCCTTCTAGACAGCAACATTGTGATGAGCTATCTGAACAATCGCGATGGTCGATCTGCACAGCTCAAGGAGTGGAGCCAACAAGGTATCCGCTTTGCCTCGACATCCATCGTGTTCACGGAAGTTTATATGGGCATGAGGCAGGAAGAAGAAACAATCACAGGTTTGTTTTTGAACTCCCTGAAATTTTATCCGGTCACACAAGAAATCGCCCAATTGGCAGGCAATTTGTATGCGCATTGGCGAACCAAGGGGCACACCCTCGGATTGCCGGATGTCACGATAGCCGCTGTTTGCATCGCAAACGGTCTAACTCTCGTTTCCAGCAACCAGAAGCATTTCCCGATGCCAGAACTCAAACTTCTCGCTTTGCCTGCAAGGCTATAGAAGGCCGATCTCTTTCGCGGTTCTTGCCTGTGCAAGCCTACGCCCTAAGGGGTGCCGCGTGAAAACCATCTTCCACATCGACATGGACGCCTTCTTCGTCTCTGTCGAAGAACTCCTCGACCCATCCCTCAAAGGCAAACCAGTCATCGTCGGCGGCAAAGGCACAGAGCGCGGAGTCGTCTCCGCGGCCAGCTACGAAGCCCGAAAATACGGCATCCATTCCGCCATGCCGCTCCGCACCGCGCACCAGCTCTGCCCGCACGCCATCTTCCTCGATGGCCACATGCATCTATATAAGGAATACTCAGACAAAGTCGAAACTGTCCTCCGTTCCTTCACCCCCCTCGTCGACATGGCCAGCATCGACGAAGCCTATATGGACATGACCGGTTGCGAACGCCTCTGGGGCCCGCCCCTCCAGGCCGCCCACCGCCTCCACGAAGCCATCACCGCCAAAACCAACCTCAACTCCTCGATCGGTATCTCCACCAGCCGGCTCGTTTCAAAAATTGCTTCAGACCAGGCCAAGCGCAACGGCATCCTCTGGATCGTCCCCGGCACTGAAGCCAACTGGCTCGCCCCCCTCGAGGTCAAACGCATCCCCGGCGTCGGCAAGGTCACCGAAAAACAACTCGCCACCATCGGCATCAAACGCATCGGCGACCTCGCCCAACTCGACGAACGATTTCTGCTGGACCGCTTTGGCAAATGGGGCCTCGCCCTTGCTGGCAAAGCCCAGGGCAAAGACGCCGGCGGCTGGTTTGACTCGGAAATCGGCTCAAACGACGATCCCAAGTCCATCTCTCACGAACACACCTTCACCGAAGACACTGCTGACTACAAACAACTCCGCGCCACCCTCGTTCGTCTCTGCGAGAAGGTAATGAAGCGACTCCGCGACCACGGCTTCCACGCCCGCACCGTTCAGCTCAAGCTCCGCTTTGAAGGCTTCGAAACCATCACCCGCGCCAAATCCCTCGGCGACCCAACTGACATCGATCGCGATGCGGTCGTTGCCATCCTCAACCTCTTTGACACCAACTGGCCCAGGGGGCGCAAAGTCCGGCTCCTCGGCGTCCATGTCTCACAATTCACCGATCACGCCCCCCAGCCCAGCCTCCTCACGGGCGAAACCGACAACAAGTGGCGCGCCGCCCTAAAAGCGACCGACAAGCTAAAAGACAAATACGGCGAAGGCACGCTCCACCTGGGCGGAGCCCTCAAAGGCGTATACAAAGACCGCGTTCACGAAGCGGCACCGAAAGACCCCATCAAGAAGCAAAGCAAATGACCGCCCGGTCAGCAACCGGCTTTTACCAGCCCGTTGAAGATCTTGTCACGAACGGCCATGCTTTCTGCTGCAATCGAGCAACTCCCCCGGTGATCCATCTTCACCGCGACTCTTACTCCGTCCAGCACAAATTCCCATGGGTCGGTTCCCTGTACTTCCATGCCCAGGCCCCAGGCCAGCATGGCCATTGCCTTCGGAAAGTAATCTTTATCATAGGGCGTCGCATCCACCGAAAACCATCCCGGCTCACTCCATCGCCCCTTGGTCAACAGACGTCCGCCTTCACTGACTGCCTGTACTCCCGTCAGCCGCAATCCCGGCTGATGGCGCTGCTGCACCAACAGATCGAAGGCCTGCAGGTAGTCCAGCAACCTTCCTGCCACTGGCAGGTTAGCGTGCGGATCATGCTGTGCTCGCAGCATGTCCGACACCTGGCTCTGCTTGGGAAACTCATCCAGATCCACCGCCTCCCGGGCTCGGCTCATAAATACTACTTGCAACCAGTGCTCAAAGATCGCTACGTCCTGGTAATCTCTCAGTTCTCCCCGGTCGAACTTGTCAAGCAAGTCGGGTGGTGTTTCACTCCACATCCCTTTGAGTTTCATCTCCGCCTCGATCTTGTCCAGCAACAAGCTCGCCGTCCTGAGAAGCGGCGAAACCCCAGGCTGCTCAGGAATCCCCGTAAAGTGCATCACATGACATTTCGGCCCCAGCACGATGGTCTGTACCAAATTCCCGTCCGGTTCCATGCCCTCGTCTTTTCTTCTTGCAAGATACCTGCGCCCACCCTGGTTCACACAATTCCTGCTCCGCCGCAGAATATCGAATACCGAACGCTCGTCGCGGCAGATGGCTTCTTCAAACCGCACTTCGCCAATCCCCTCACGCGCCACAATCACGTTGTCTACCTTCAAGGCCTCCAGCGTTTCTTCAAGCCAGGTTGCCTCTGCTTGATCATCAATTCGAAGCACCAGAGTCATGTCGGGTCGCATCATGGCGAGAACAACTGCCGGGAAAAAACCTTGCCTGCTCAAATCCAGAACGGGCATCCCGCACACGATGTTTCTCAAGTGGATGTCCCGTTCAACCACCTGCTCCATCACATGTGCTTGCCTGGCCTTTTTGTTATGCGCCAGCCAAGCCTCTACCCAGGCAGCAGCCCAACCAGCGAACTGCGTGTTGCCACCCTGCTTCTCAATTGCTGCCCAAATCTGCCTGGCGATTCCACTCGAGGCTTCAAAGCTGCGAGCCCAGGCATCGCGATCTCCGTCAAATCCCCGCCGTCTCAGCGCAGCAAGCTGTGCCGCCAGGCTCATGGCTTCTACTCTCCTTCGATCGTGCGGGTCGCTTCGATCTGCACCCAATCAGCAGGTAGTCCGAAGTTCAGGGGCACCAGGGTACTGTCGATCTGCTTTACCAGTCCGCACAGCACTTTGCCCGCTCCTACTTCGAGGGTGTGCGTTACTCCCTGGCTCGCCAGCAACTGCACCGTCTCCACCCAGCGAACAGAGTTCGGCACCTGCTCATACAGCCCCTCCCTTGCGTCTTCACCGTTCTGGATCACCCGCGCCTGCCAGTTGTTCACCAGCGGAACGCTTAGCCCGTGGAAGGTCGTCGCATCCAGATCCGGCTTCAGCATCACCTGGGCTGGCTTCATCAGCGGGCAGTGGAAGGGCGCACTCACCGGCAATGGCACGCACCGCTTCGCCCCTGCCGCCTTGGCCAGTTCCATCGCTCGCTCCACCGCGCCTTTATTGCCCGCAATCACGATCTGGTCTGGCGAATTGAAATTCGCTGCCGTTACGACTTCACCCTGCGCCGCCTCGGCAAGTACTCCTTCAAGCGCCTCCGACGGCATCTTCAGAATCGCCGCCATCGCTCCAACTCCAGGTGGCACCGCCGCCTGCATATATTGGCCACGCTTCCGTACCAGTCGCAACGCGTCGGCAAAATCTAGACTCCCAGCCGCAACCAGTGCCGAATATTCACCCAAGCTGTGTCCGGCAACAAATGCGGGTTCCGGCGCTCCCAGGCTTCGCAACACCCGCAAAGCGGCAACGCTGGTGGCTACCAAAGCAGGCTGCGTATTCTCAGTCAGCTTCAAATCTTCTTCAGGTCCTTCAAAACAAAGGGTTGACAGCGCAAACCCCAAAGCCTCGTCCGCCTCCCGAAACGTCTCCCTCGCTACCGGATACTCCTCGGCCAACATCTTCCCCATCCCGGCAAACTGGGAACCCTGTCCTGGAAACAAATATGCAATCTTCATGAAAAGTAACTTTTGCTCTCGCTACAATCATCTTAATCTTCTAAGGAGTTCGAACCCGTGCGTTTAAGCGAAATTTGCGTTCAGCGTCCAGTTTTTGCATTGATGCTCATCATGTTCCTCGTCGTGATGGGCGTCTTCAGCTTTATGGACCTCGGGGTGGACCTCTTCCCCAAATCAGACGTTCCCACAGTTAACGTGCGAATCAACCTCCCCGGCGCTAGCCCCGAGGAAATGGTCTCCCAGGTTGTTCTCCCCATGGAAGAAGCCATCGCCTCCGTCGCTGGCATTGACGAAATGGTCGCCCGCGTCACCGAAGGTTCGGCCAACCTCCAGATCAACTTCGTCCTTGACCGCGACATCGCCGAAGCCGTCAACGACGTCCGTGAGAAAGTGTCTGCCGCCCAGCGAAAGCTTCCCCCCAACGCTCTCGCACCCACCGTTACCAAGAGCGACCTCGACGCCGACTCGATCATGCGCGTCTCGCTCTCTGGTTCGCGCCCTGTCCGCGACTTGACTGAAATTGCCGACAAGACCGTCCGTCGTGGTCTCGAAACTGTCGATGGCGTCGGTATCGTCGACGTTCAGGGTGGCACCAGCCGCCAGGTCAATGTCTACCTCGACATCGACAAAATGAATGCCTACTCCCTCAGCGCCCAGCAGATCCAAAGCGCTGTCATGACCGAAAACGTCGAAGCCCCCGGCGGCCGTATCGTCAAGGGTGGTTCTGAACTGGGTGTCCGCACCCTCGGTCGGGTTGAGTCGATTAAAGACTTCGATCGCATCATCGTCAAAAACGTCAACGGCTCCCCCATCCGCATTCAGGACATTGGCCATGTCGAGGACGGCACCGCTGAGCGCCGCAGCTTCGCTTATTACAAGAACACTCCCGCCGTACTGATCGAAATCCGCCGCCAGACCGGCGTCAATACCGTTAAGGTTGTTGACGCTCTTCAGGTGAAGTTGAAAGAGATGCAGGGCCAGTTGCCCCCCGGCGTCAAGCTCGACATCATCTCCGAACAAGCCACCTATATCCGCGCCTCTGTCGCAGCTCTCGAAGATCACCTTGTCCTCGGCAGCTTGCTTGCTTCGCTCATCATCTGGGTCTTCATCCGCGACTGGCGCACCGTCTTCATCAGCTCCATTACCATCACCACCACTATCAACACTACCTTCACCGTACTCAAGGCGCTGGACTTTACCCTAAAATCGATGACCTTGTTAGGGCTAACGCTAGCGGTAGGTATAGTC
>CANGVB010000242.1 GCA_947456995.1 Bryobacteraceae bacterium
ATGTGAGCAATCGCATAAGCAAATCCGCGATCCATCAGGCTGAGGCGCGTTGCCGAGAAGCCAGGATCCATTGGGATGGCGTACGAACCGTAGCCGTAAAGCAACATCGGTGCCTGCCCGTCTTTCTTGAAGCCCTTCTTGTAGGCAACCGTCACTGGCACCTTGGTGCCATCCTGGCTGGTGGCCATCAGGCGCTCCACAACGTAGTTGGCAGGGTCATAGCCGCCTAAGACTTCCTGCTGCTTGAGTAGCGTCTTGGTGCGAGTCACCATGTCGTAATCGTAGGTCGACGCAGGCGTCACCATCGACGAATAGCTGAAGCGCAACAGATTCGTATCGAACTCGGCATTGCCGCCGAAATTGAGCGTATAGGCCTGCTCATCAAACTTGATGTCATGCGATTCGTTTTTGGCCAGATCCACAACGCGCAAGGTATGCAGCCCGTTAATCCGCAACAGATAAACGGCATGATTGGCTAGCAACGTCATCCCCTGCACATACAGCCCTTTTTGAGCCGGAATCACTTCTTTCCAGTTCTTCTCCGAAGGGTCGGCCACGGGTGCCGTCACCACCCTGAAATCACGGCCCTTATCGTTGATCCGGATATAGAATTTGTCCGAATGGTGGCTCATCGAGTAGCTGATGCCCTCCTTGCGTGGGATCAGCGGCTTAAAGGTGCCCTCGGCGGTCTTCGAATCCATATAGCGGTATTCGCTGGTCAGCCCTGAAGAGATGGAAATCACCAGGTATTTCTTCGACAACGTTTTACCCACGCCGATATTGAAACGTTCATCGTCTTCCTGGTAAACCAGCTTGTCTTCGCTGGCTGCGGTGCCTAAGGTGTGCCGCCAGATCTGGTAAGACCGCTTGGTTTTGGGCTGCTGTTTGGAATAAAAAATAGTCTTGCCATCTTCGGCCCACACCGTGTTACCGATCTTCTCAACCGTGTCGGGGAGATCCTTACCACTAGCCAGATCACGAACCCGCAGCGTGTACTCACGGTAGCCGGTGACATCGGTGGAGTAGGCGAGCAGCTTCTGATCCGGGCTGACACTGGTTCCGCCGAGCGAGAAAAACTTGAGGCCCTTGGCCATCTCGTTCTGATCGAGCATCACCTCCTCAGCCGCTTCAAGAGAGCCCTTCTTGCGGGCGTTGATGGAATACTGTTTGCCCTCTTCGGTTCGCGAGTAATAGTAGTAGCCTTCAAAGCGGCTTGGCACCGACATGTCGGTCTGCTTGATGCGGCCAATGATTTCCTTGTAAACCTTGTCGGCCAGCGGCTCCATCGGCTTCATCACTTCAGCCGTATAGGCATTCTCTGCCTTCACATAATCGATCACTGCCGGGTCTTCGCGGTAGCGCATGTAGAAGTAAGGATCCTGGCGTGTATCGCCAAAAGCCTTCATCTCTTTTGGGATTGGCTTGGCAACGGGCGGCTTCATTTCATCAGCAGAGATCAGTGTGTTGGACATAAGAATAAGTGTTAGAAAACGGCTAAACATGGGAGGCTTCTTTCGGTGGTTTCGAGAGCAGGAGATACGCCCCCAGCAGGAGCGTCGCAATGCTGATCCACTGTGTATGGACCAGCGGGAATGCATCAAAAAGTGGTGGCTGGTCGTGATGGCGGAAGAACTCCACGCCAAAACGAAGCAGCGAGTAAAGAATCAGATAAAGGCTGAACAATCCGCCCGGCCGTTTTGCCGGATCATGCAGTTTGAAGAGCACTCCAAAGATCAAGAGATCTCCGATGGTTTCGTAGATCTGCGTCGGATGCAGTGGAACTCCAAGCGGTACATTCGAGAATTCCTTCACTTCCGGATTGGTGAATCGAACCGCCCACGGCCGGTTGCAAAGCATCCCGTAGCAACACCCGGCCGCATAACAGCCAATGCGGCCAATGGCATGGCCGAGAGCGATTCCAGGGGCAAAGCAATCCATCGTCTTTAGCACCGGCAGCCCGTTTTTCTTCATGTAGAAGTAAGCAAAAACAAGCGCGAGAACAAAGCCCCCCTGATATACGCCAGCAGCCCGCAAGGTAGACAGTGAAAACATCTCTGCCGGGTTCTTTGCATAGTATTCCCAGTCGAAGATGAACATCATCAGCTTGGCCCCGGCGAGGCCCGTAATGGCGCAATAAATCACGAGGTCTTGAATTTTCTGCGTCGGCAAGCCGGCACGCAATGCCAGTTTGTTGGTTGACCACAAGCCCGCCAGAAAAGCGAGCGCCACCATCACACCGTAAGTCGGGAGAAAGAAGCCTCCCAGGTCAATGAGTTTCGGGAGCATGATTCGGATCTGCCTGCTTTCGGGGTTGGAAAATTAAGTCGAGCGCCATCAATACAGCACCGGCGCTGATGGCAGAGTCTGCGATGTTAAAGCTGGGCCATTCATAGGAGCCGATAAATACCTGCAGGAAGTCAGTCACGCTTCCCTGAAAAACGCGATCCCAGAGGTTCCCAACTGCACCACCGAGAACAAGCGACAATGCCAGCCGGTTATAAAGCGTCCCGATCGCACCAGGCTTGGTGGCCTGCCAAAGCATCCAGCCAATCAGGCCGAGAATGACACCGGCAAAGCCAACCAGCACTGTAAGCCGTATGGTTTCAGGTGCAGTCGAGAGAATGCCAAATGCAGCCCCGCGATTGCGCGTGTAGACGATGTTGAATACATCGGGAATCACAGGGATCGTGTCATAGACAGAGACTTTGGCCTCGATCCACATCTTGGTCGCGCGATCGAGCACAAACACAATCAGCGCGATCCACAATGCTTGAGCGCGCGGCGACCCCATGTCTAGAGCCCCAGAATTTCTGTCACCGCGCCCGCGCAAGCAGCGCAAGCCGTCGGGACTTTCTCGTTTGATCCAACATCGAGGGTGTACTTCCAGCAGCGTTCACATTTCACGCCGTCGGCAGGCAACACCTCAACCAGGGTTGTCTCTCCCTGCTGCAACTCTACCTGCGAAACGATAAAGATCGATGGCAGGCTTTCGGCATAGGTCGAGAGCAACTTAAAGTCTTCGGCGTTGACGGTGATGCGCAGCTTGGCCCCGAGCGAAGCTCCGATCTTGGCAGCTTCAAGGGCGGGCCGGGTGAGCTCTCTGAAGCTCAACAAACGATCCCAGTTTTCCTGCACTGCCGTTACGTCGTGAACCACTTCAGCCGGGGTAGGGAAGTGAGCCACGTGAATCGAATCCGGGTCGCCCTGCGCTTTCGGGAATTCCGCCCAGGCTTCTTCTGCTGTGAATGCCAGAATCGGCGCGGAGAGCCGCAACAGGGCATGGGTCATGCGGTACAGCGCTGTTTGCGCACTGCGACGCGACTTCGCCTTGGGAGCCGAAGTGTAGAGCCTGTCCTTGAGTACGTCAAAGTAGATCGAGCTCAGGTCAACCGTCGCAAAATTGTAGATCGCCTGATAAACCTTGTAAAACGCATAGGCCTTGTAGTGAGCCAGACAACGCTCGGTAAGGTCTGCCGTCCTCAATAGAATCCACTGATCGATCTCTTCCATCTCGGCAGTCGGTACAGCATCCACACTGGGGTCAAACTCATGCAGGTTGCCCAACGCATAGCGGAAGGTGTTGCGCAGCTTCACATAGGCTTCGGCAAGCCGCTGCAGAATGACAGGCGACATGCGCACGTCTTCGTTGTAAGCAACGCTCGACACCCACAGGCGCAACACTTCAGCGCCATACTGCTTGATCACTTCTTCGGGCTCAATGCCATTGCCGAGCGACTTCGACATCGCCTTGCCATCTGCATCGAGAATCCAGCCGCCAGTCACGCACTCGCGATAAGGCGCATGTCCGCGCAAGCCAACACCAATCAGCAAAGAGCTATGGAACCAGCCGCGATATTGATCTGCCCCTTCGAGGTACATATCCGCGGGCCAGGGCAAACCGTTCTCCTCGGTAAGCACGGCAAAACTGCTCGACCCGGAGTCAAACCAGACATCGAGAATGTCTTTTTCTTTACGGAAGTGATTGCCGCCACACTTCGGGCAGGTGAATCCGGGGGGCAGCAGGTTAACTGCTTCCTCTGCATACCAGACGTCGGCCGTCTCCTTGGCAAAGCGCTCGAGGATTGGTTCAATCACTGCCTTGTCGGCGATGATGTGGTCACAGGTTTCGCAATAGAATGCCGTGATCGGCACGCCCCAGGTACGCTGCCGCGACACAACCCAGTCGGGCCGCGTTGCGATCATATTCGAGATTCGCTCTTCGCCCCATGCTGGCAGCCACTTCACATTCTTGATCGCATCCAGCGCATTCTGCCGAAGGTTGTTGCGCTCCATCCCGATGAACCACTGCGTCGTACCGCGGAAGATCGTCGGGTTGTGGCAGCGCCAGCAATGCGGATAGGAGTGGCTGTAATCGGTCTTCTTGAGCAAGGCTCCATGTGCCTTCAGGATTTCGATCACAATCGGGTTGGCTTCCCAAACGGTTTTGCCAATCAGCTCCTCAGGCAGAGTCCCGCTGGCGCCTTCGGCGTGATAAAGCTTGCCACCTGCATCGACAGGACAATATGTCGGGATGCCGTAGAGCTGCGAAACCATGAAGTCTTCCATGCCGTGGCCCGGTGCTGTATGCACTGCACCTGTGCCGGCCTCAAGCGTTACATGGTCTCCCACCAGGCCTAGTGAATCGCGCTCCAGAAACGGATGGCGAAACACTGCCTTGTCGAGTGTCGAACCGTCGAAAGTTCCAATCACGTGAGGCTCAGGCCAGCCGAGTTCTTTGGTGACAGCCTCAAGCAATCCCTGCGCCACGATGTAGACAACCCCATCCACTTCATTCGCTACGTACTCAAAGCGGGGGTGGAAGCTGATCGCCATGTTGGCCGGGATCGTCCATGGGGTCGTCGTCCAGATCAGCCCATAGACATCTTTGCCGGCTAGCGAAGGATGGATCGATTCCGGCACGCTATGCAGCTTGAAGCGCACATAGATCGACGGCGAAACATGGTCGCCATATTCCACTTCAGCTTCAGCCAAAGTAGTCTGGCAGCTCATGCACCAGTTCACTGGCTTCAGACCCTTATATACATAGCCCTGATCGTAGAAATCGACAAAGGCCCTCGCGATCGCCGCCTGGTACGGCGCATCCATGGTCTTGTAAACGTTATCCCAGCGCCCAAAGATGCCCAGACGCTTGAAGTCTTCCGTCTGCAAGCCAACGTATTTGTCGGCATATCGGCGGCAGGCCTGGCGAATCTGCACCGTCGTCATCGCCGCCTTTTTCGCCCCCAACTGTCCGTCTACTTTGATTTCGATCGGCAGCCCGTGACAGTCAAAGCCCGGCACGTATGGTGAATCAAACCCAGCCATGGTCTTCGACTTCACAACGAAGTCCTTCAGCAATTTGTTGAACGCATGACCCAGGTGAATATTGCCGTTCGCGTAAGGCGGGCCATCGTGCAACACATACTCCGGTGCTCCGGCACGCGAGGCCCGAATACGGCTGTACAAATCCATGTCCTTCCAGCGAGCAAGCATTTTCGGCTCATTCTGAGGAAGGTTGGCCTTCATGGCGAAGGCGGTCTTGGGCAAATTAACTGTTTTCTTGAGATCCACGGATTCTTCCATTGTAGTAAGGTGATAACGAAAACATGCGCTCCTCAATTTTTCTTCTCGTTCTCTTCTCCCTGACGGCGCTGGCGCAGAAGCGTCCTGAGCTCAATGACGGCGAAATGCACGGCGATGCTCCATACCTGCTGGAAGCCGGTTGGTCGCCGCTGATCAACGGCAAAGACCTCAGCGGCTGGAAGGGCCAGGGAGATTGGCTCACCACCACCGGTATCCTCTGGGATCGCCTGCTCGGGCCTACCCGTCTGCGCGCCGTACCCGGCCCCACCCCTGGCGGCACCATGCTGAATGGCCCGACAGGCCGCACCACAAACCTAGTCACCGAAGAGACCTTCGGCGACATCGAGCTCTACGTCGAATTCATGGTGGCCAAGGGCTCCAATTCGGGCGTTTACCTGCATGGACTCTATGAAGTTCAGGTCTTCGATAGCTGGAAGTCTGACGAGCCGATGACGTCTTCTGATTGCGGCGGCATCTATCACCGCTGGATCAACGAGACCGGCGTCGGAGGCTCAGCGCCCAGCCGCAATGCCTCTCGCAAGCCGGGCGATTGGCAATCCTTTTACATCGCCTTCCGCGGCCCGCGCTTTGATGCCAGCG
>CANGVB010000243.1 GCA_947456995.1 Bryobacteraceae bacterium
TGCGGCCACCGGAGAATTCCCCGGTTCTGGAGGAAGCGCCGATTGAGGGCAATTTTAGTTCTGATGACGGGACATCGGTTCAGCTGGAGGCACATCAGACTTTCAACAAGCCTTTTCCGCTTGCGCGCATCGGGTCGATTGGTGTGACGCTTTTGAGTGAGGACAAATACCCGACCACACTGTCGTTACAATTGATCGCTTCTGCTTCGGATATCACGCACTATCGAGTGAATCTGGGTGAGTGGCCGATTGAAGCTGGTTCTTTGCCGCAGACGCTGCGATTTCAGGTGCCGCCCTCACCCAAGATTGATGAATTTAACCAGTTGACGATGCGCTTTCAGCTTAATTTTCCCCGGCGGCATATCGCGCCACGTGTCGCAATCTCGAAATTCACGATCTATCCCCGCTAAACTAGGGGTTCCACGATGGGCGACAAAGCACCTTTTATCCACCTTCACTGCCACACAGATTATTCGCTGCTGGACGGCGCTTGCGAGATTTCTCAAATGATGGAGGTGGTGGCCGAACAGAAGGCCCCGGCGATTGCGATGACCGACCACGGGAACCTCTTTGGCGGGTCGGAGTTCTATAACGCGGCCAAGAGTGCGGGGATCAACGGCATCATGGGTTGCGAACTTTACGTTACCCAGCAGCCCGCGAGCGTCAAGAATGCTGCCAATCGCTATAACCATCTGGTGCTGCTTTGCGAGAACCAGGAAGGGTATCGCAACCTGATTGAGCTGGTTTCGACTGGCTATATCGATGGCTTCTATCAGAAGCCTCGTGTGGACAAGGACCTGCTGTCGCGGCACTCCAAGGGGTTGATCTGCTTGTCGGGCTGCCTGCGTGGCGATGTGCAGGAAGCGCTGCTTAATGGCAAGTTTGACGATGCCCGGACGCTGGCCAACGAGTATCAGGACATCTTTGGCAAGGGCAATTTTTATCTTGAGTTGCAGGATCACGGGCTTGAGCAGGACCGCAAGGTGATTCCTGAGGTGGAGCGGCTGGCGCTTGATACGGGGATGCCGCTGGTGGTTACCAACGACGCGCATTATCTGCGGGCGGGCGACCCTCATGCGCATGAAGCGATGCTTTGTATTCAGACCGGCAGGACGCTGTCTGACCCGAATCACATGCGTTTTGATACGCCTGAGTTTTATCTGAAGACTCGCGCTGAGATGGAGAAGCTCTTTGGCCATGTGCCGCAGGCGCTGGATGCTACCTGGGACATCGCGCAACGTTGCAAGCTGAAGCTGGAGAGCGTGAAGGACCCCTTCCCGGTCTTCCAAATCCCTGAAAATCATACGATTGACAGCTACTTTGAATGGGTGGCTCGGGCGGGCTTTGAGAAGCGGCGGGCGAAGCTGGAGATTCTGGCGGCGCAGGGTAATTTGCGCTACCCGCTTGAGGTTTATGAGGAACGGCTGACGCGCGAGATCCGGATCATTCAGCAGATGAAGTTTCCGGGTTACTTCCTGATTGTTTGGGATTTTATTCGTCATGCGAAGCAATCGGGGATTCCGGTGGGGCCGGGCCGCGGGTCGGCGGCTGGTTCGCTGGTGGCTTATGCGATGGACATCACTGATATTGACCCGCTGCCTTATAACCTGCTTTTTGAACGCTTTCTCAACCCTGAACGTATCTCGATGCCTGATATCGATATCGACTTCTGCACTCGTGGCAGAGGTGAGGTGATCAAGTACGTTACCGAGAAATATGGCCGCGAACAAGTAGCGCAGATCATCACGTTTGGAACGCTTGGGGCAAGGGCGGCGATCAAGGACGTGGGCCGTGTGATGGACATGAGCTTTGCCGACGTCGACAAGCTGACGAAGCTGGTGCCGACGCAGCCGCTCAACATCAAGCTGAAGCAGGCCTTTGAGATGGAGCCGAACTTCGGGGAAATGGCCAAGGCTAATCCGAAGGTGCAGGAGCTGCTCGATATCGCGGTGCGGCTTGAGGGTATGGCCCGCAATGCATCGATCCATGCGGCGGGTGTGGTGATTTCGCCTCGGCCGATCAAGGATATTGTTCCGCTGTACCGCACGAACAAGGACGAAATTGTCACCCAGTACGACATGGTGGGCCTCGAAAAGCTCGGGCTGCTCAAGATGGACTTTCTGGGGCTGACGACGCTGACGATCATTGCCGATACGTTGGCGCTGATTGAGCGTCATCAGGGGATCAAGGTGGTGGTGGAAGACCTGCCGCTTGATGATAAGGCGGCTTATAAGGTGTTCTGCGATGGGCAGACTTCGGGCATCTTCCAGTTTGAATCTGACGGCATGAAGGACATTCTGATCCGGTACGCGCCGGATCGTCTGGAAGACCTGATTGCACTCAACGCGCTGTACCGGCCGGGCCCGATGGACATGATCGATGACTTCATCGACCGTAAGCATGGCCGATCAAAGGTGACCTACGAGATTCCTGAAATGAAGGAGATTCTCGAGGAAACCTACGGCGTTATGGTGTACCAGGAGCAGGTTATGCAGATGGCGAATCTGCTGGCCGGCTACTCGCTGGGAGACGCCGATTTGCTGCGGCGCGCGATGGGTAAGAAGAAGATCGAAGAGATGGCGGCGCAGCGGCAGCGGTTTTTGGAAGGTGCGATTCGCAAGGGTTTTAATCCGAAGAAGGCCGAGAAGGTCTTTGACCACATGGAGAAGTTTGCGGGGTACGGCTTTAACAAGAGCCACTCGGCGGCTTATGCTTATCTCGCCTACGTCACGGCGTACCTGAAGGCGAATTACCGGCTGGAGTTTATCAGCGCGCTGCTGACGTCAGAAACCGGCAATACGGCGAAGGTGGTTCGCTATATCAACGAGTGCCGCGAACGGCAGATCCAAGTGTTGCCGCCGAGCGTGAACGCGTCGGATTTGAACTTTACGCCGTCTGGTGACGGGATTCGCTTTGGGCTTGGGGCGATCAAGAACGTGGGTGCGGGTGCGGTGGAGGCGATCATCAAGGTTCGCGACAAGGACGGCAAATTCTCTTCGCTTTATGAGTTCTGCGAGCGGGTGGATATGTCGTCTGTGAACCGGCGAGTGATTGAAGCGCTGATCCGCTGCGGGGCGATGGATGAATTGAAGGGCACAAGGTCGCAGAAGATGGCGATTCTTGATGCGGCGATTGAGACGGGCTTGCGGGCTTCGCGGGATCGCAACTCGGGGCAATCGGGTTTGTTCGGAGATTTGTTTGGCGGCAATGAAGAGAAGCATGAAGAGGGTGAATTGCCCAAGGTTCCCGATTGGGATGCCTCGCAGAAGCTGACCAACGAGAAGGAATTGCTGGGCTTTTATGTGAGCGGCCATCCGCTGGATCAGTACCGCGACAAGGTGAATGATCTGGGCTCGCACAACACTTCGACGCTAATTGGGGTGGACCGAGGGGTGGAAGTGAAGGTTTGCGGATTGATTACCGGGATTCAACGCAAGCGCAATCAGAAGCAGGAATTGTGGGCGGCGATGCAACTGGAAGACCTGCATGGCACGGTGGATTGCATGGTGTTTGCTTCGAAGTTTGAGAGTTTGTCGAAGTACCTCGAAGAAGACAAAGCCGTCATGATTACGGCGAAAGTGCTGGTGGATGAGGGGTCTGCGCCCCGGTTGTCGATTCAGGATCTGGTGGCGCTGGACAATGCGAGAGTAAAACTTCCAGCCATGCTGAACCTGAAGATCCGGCTTACGGATAGCGAGGACAAGCGGGCGCTGGCACTGGCGGAACTGGTGAAAAGGAAGCCGGGGCCGGCCTCGGTGCGAATCATCCTCGAAAAGAGTCGCGACTTTTCGCTAACATTGGATTTGACAAGCAAAGTCCGGGCAGACAAGGAATTTCAGGGAGAGCTCTCCAAGCTCTTCGGTTCTACTTCCTACGAAGCCTCGGGCGACGCCTAACTAATGGCCAACTCTGACATCACAGCGCGGATCCATGCGCTACATCCCGAGAGCGCTCCAGCGCCGGTCTCAACCGAGACGAATGCCGCATATAAGCGAGTGCAGCTTGCCCGACATCCGAAGCGGCCTCATGCGGTGGACTACATCAATCGCATATTCACTGACTTTGCAGAACTGCATGGCGACAGAGCTTATGGCGATGATCTGGCCATCGTGGGCGGCTATGCGTTTCTTGATGGCAAGCCGGTAATGGTGGTTGGCCAGCAGAAGGGCCGCGATACCAAGCAGAAGCTGGCTCGGAATTTTGGAATGCCGAAGCCTGAGGGCTATCGCAAGGCGATGCGGCTTATGAAGATGGCCAACAAGTTCAAGCGGCCGATTGTGACCTTTATCGATACGCCGGGAGCTTATCCGGGGATTGATGCCGAAGAGCGTGGCCAGGCTGAGGCGATTGCTTACAACCTGCGCGAGATGGCGCGGCTCAATGTGCCGGTGATTGTGGTGGTGATCGGGGAAGGCGGATCGGGCGGGGCGCTTGGCATGGGCGTCGGCAACAAGATCCTGATGATGGAGAACAGCTATTACAGCGTGATTTCGCCTGAGAGCTGTGCGGCGATCATCTGGCGGGATTCGGCCAAGGCGGAACTTGCGGCGGCGGCGCTGAAGCTGACGGCACCGGATTTGCTGGAGCGCGGAATTATTGACGAGATCGTCAATGAACCAGCGGGTGGGGCGCAAGAGGATCATGATGCGGCGGCTGAGCTGCTTGGGGCGTCGATTCGGAAGGCGCTGGACGAGCTTTCGACGCTGGATGCAGCAGGATTGGTTGAACAGCGGTATCAGAAGTTCCGGCAGATGGCGCCGTTCTTTAGTGCCTAAGGGAGTTCAGTTGTGAAGAATCTTAAGTGGGGCGCAATGATCGTCCTGGCGGCGATTGGTTTTATTGCGGCCCTGTTTTATAACTCTATGTCCTACAGTCAGTTCCGCGTAGAGGTATGCATGGAGTTTGAGGGCAGAACGAATTGCCGGACGGCGCTTGGGGCGACCGAAGAGCTGGCGATGCGTACTGCGGTGGATAATGCCTGCGCCATGATTGCGTCGGGGATGACGAACTCGATGGCGTGTTCGGCCAAGCAGCCGACCAGCATCAAGTGGCTGAAGGGCAAATAAAGCTGTGTCATCCTGTAATATGAAGACGATTTAAGCGTCTCTGAACTCAGAGATCACACTTTTTGAACTTCTTAACATTTTTTGTCGTCTGATCTTCTGGGAGTTACAGTTGAAAACTAAGTGGAAAGTCGCCATCGGCCTTGGCGTCGTAGCAATCGGTGGAGTGGCCGCCTTTGCGAATTACAAAATGAAGCAGAATGCGATCGTGTCCGTGACAACGGCCATGGTGTCGCGCCAGGACCTGGTGTCGCTGGTGACTGCCTCGGGTGAAATCAAGCCTCGCAACTATATCAATATTGGTTCGAATGCGAATGCACCCTCGCGAATCACTGAAATCAACGTAGTAGAAGGCCAGCGTGTGCGCAAGGGCCAGCAGCTTGCCAAGCTGGAATCGGTGCAGCCGGAAGCCCAGCTTGCGGCACAGCGCGCAAATGTAGCGACGTCTGAGGCCGAATCTTCGGCGACGGAATCGGGGCTGCTTGCGGCGGATGAAAACATCAAGTCGGCGCAGGCGTCGATTGATCGGGCGAAGGCGGATGCCGAGCGCTCCCGGCTCGACTATGACCGTGCCAAACAGCTTTTTGAAGAGAAGCTGATTGCGCGTCAAGAGTATGAAACGAAGAAGAGCACGTACGAATCGAATCAGGCGGCAATTCGTGAAGCAGAAGCCCGCGTGAATCAGTTGCGTGCGGCTCGTACGCAGCAATCGGCACAGTTGAATGCAGCGCAGAAGCGTGTTGCGGCCAGCCAGGCGAATTTGCGTTCTGCTGCCGATGTGTTGCAGCGTACCTTCGCTACCAGCCCTATTGATGGTGTTGTGACGAATTTGCCTGTGCGTGTGGGTGAAACGGTTGTGCCTGGTATTCAGAACTCCGCGGCCAGCCTGATCATGACGATTGCCGATATGTCGATCATCACTGCGGAAGTGAAGGTGGACGAGACGGATATTGTGAACGTGTCGCTGGGCCAGAAGACGGAAGTGACGATTGATGCAATCCCTGGCAAGAAGTTTGTCGGCAAGGTAATCGAGATCGGCAATACGGCGATTTTGCGTTCGACGGGACTTGCTGCATCGCAGAGCGCGATTTCATCGCAGGAAGCGAAGGACTTTAA
>CANGVB010000244.1 GCA_947456995.1 Bryobacteraceae bacterium
CACAACTCGATGCTTCGCACCTCGATTTCACCGAATATCATCAAGGCCGGCTACCGCCGCAACGTCATTCCCTCGGAAGCCGAAGCAACGCTTGATATTCGCGCCCTCCCTGACGAAGACCTCACCAAGTTCTACGACATGCTCCGCAGCGTCATCAACGACCCTGCGGTCAAAGTCGTCCGTGACGGTGGCGGAGCTACGCGTCCCGGTGGCGCGCCTTCCCGCCTGGACAACGAAGCCTTCAAGACAATCGAGGCTGTGGCTAAGAAGCACTATCCCGGCGTCCCCACGCTACCCACCATGTCTACCGGCGCCACCGACATGGCCTTCCTGCGTGCCAAAGGCATGCAGTGCTACGGCATCGGGCCGATGATCGATTCCGAGGATGGCCCCAAGGGCTTTGGAGCCCACTCCGACCAGGAACGCATCCTCGAATCCTCGCTCTATACCTTCGTCAAATTCCACTACGATCTGGTGGAAGAAATGGCTCGCGCCAAATAGACACTAACCAAGCACAGCGCTGTAGGCAGCTTCATCAAAGCCCACCACCAGCGTCTTGCCCGATCTGAAGGTTGGGGCTCGCAGATTGCCTGTGGGCCCCAGCACAACCGCCAGCACCTCAGCCATATCCGCCTGCTTCATCTTGAAATGAAGCACCTTCTTGCCCTTGGCTACGTACACCTCATCGGCTGCCTTCAGCAGCGCTTCGGCATCACTCCGGCCCAGCGGCTTCTTCTTCGCATCCATCTGCTCAGTCACTACTACTTTGTTCTTCGCAAGAAACTCCTGCGTCTTTCCACAGCTTGTTCAGCCAGGGCGATGATAATTCCAATCAATTTTGCTCATGATTCCAGCATGCCAGAAGTGATATGCTCCCGATGATGTCTCCTAGCCTTCTTCTTTGTCTTCTCTTTGCCCAGACCCCGCCCGTCACCGTCGAATATTCCAATGTCGGCGCCAAGATGGAGATGGACATTGTCCGTCCCAAAAATCAGACAGGCCCAGCCCCCGCTGTCCTCTTGATCCATGGGGGAGGCTTCCGCGCAGGCAAGCGCCAGAGCTACCTGCAGCAGGCCAATCGCCTTGCCGAGCGCGGCTATGTTGCAGCCACTGCCAGCTATCGCCTGGCTCCTCGCAATCAGTTTCCGTCTTCAGTGGAAGATGCCAAGGCGGCTGTGCGTTTCCTTCGCGCGAATGCCGCTAAGTACGGCATCGACCCCGATCGCATCGGCGCCTGGGGCGGCAGCGCTGGTGGCCACCTGGTGTTGATGCTCGGCCTCACCGGAGACATTGCCGAATTTGAAGGCACTGGCCCAAATCGCGAATTCTCAAGCAAAGTACAAGCTGTCATCAACTACTACGGGCCCACAGACTTCACCCAGAGTTATTCCAAGAGTGTCGATGCAGCCGACGTGCTGCCTCTCTGGCTCGGCGGCCATCTCGATCAAAACCGCAAGATCCACCAGAAGGCGAGCCCGATCAATTGGGTCAACCCCAATGCCGCCCCTACGCTGTCACTCCACGGCACCAAAGACGCCTATGTCGCCTACGAACACAGCGTGCAACTGACAGAGCGCCTGATCAACGCAGGCGTTGAAGCTGAGCTTGAAACCTTCTCCGGCGCTGGCCACGGCTTCAAAGGCCCTGATGCCGAGCGCGCCGAGACCCTTGCCTTTCAGTTTCTCGATCGTCACCTCAGACCCACCACGCCGCAAACCCGCATCCTGATCTCCGATCACGGCATGCGCGGCGAGATCGTCTCGATGGATTGGCCCTCAGGCAAGATCTACTGGACCAAGAAGAACGGCCGCGGCCACGACGTGCAGAGCCTGCCTAACGGCCACGCCCTCTTCACCATCGCCCCCGAAAAGCGCGTGGTAGAGATCGACGAAAAGCAGCAGGAAGTCTGGAGCTACTCCACTGGCCTCGAGCACCCATTGAGTGCCCAGCGTCTGCCAAATGGCAATACGCTGATCGGCGACGCAAGGCTGGGCAAGGTAATCGAAGTCACGCCCGACAAGAAGGAAGTTTGGAATTACTCAGCGCCCAACATTGGCAACATGCGCATGCGCAACAGCCGCCGCACTGCAGCTGGCACTACGCTGATTGCAGAAGAAGCCATCGCCAAGATCCTGGAAGTAGATCAATCCGGCAAGGTGATCTGGACCTGGCAGGCCCCGAACGGCGAACAGCGCCGGTCCTACCAGGCGATTCGTCTGGCTAACGGCAACACCCTGATCAGCATCAGCGACCCCGGCGAGATCGTCGAAGTGAATCCTGCAGGCACCGTGGTGCGCTCGATTGCCGGTACAAAGATGGACCTGCAATTCGGCTGGGCCTCTGGCATGGCCATGATGCCTAACGGCAATTTGCTGATCGTCGATTACACCGGTCGCCGGATTGTCGAAGTGGACCCCAAGGGTAAACTCGTCAACGAAATGCGAACCGGCGAGCGCACTGTCGCCAGCGTCGACGTAGTGAAATAACTAAGCCAGCATTTTTTCGACAACGTGCCCATGCACGTCCGTCAGCCTGAAATTACGGCCCTGCGAACGATACGTAAGCTTCGTATGGTCAAACCCGAGAAGGTGCATGAGTGTGGCATGAAGATCATGCACGTGCACCTTGTCTTCCACCACGTTAAAGCCAAGTTCATCGGTCTGGCCCATCACCAGGCCCGGCTTGATGCCACCACCAGCCATCCACATCGTGAAGGCGTTCGGATGGTGATCGCGCCCGTCCGTGCCGCCCTGCGTCATCGGTGTGCGGCCAAATTCGCCACCCCAAACCACCAGCGTGTCATCGAGCATCCCGCGCTGCTTCAAGTCGGTAACGAGAGCCGCGCAGGCCTGATCGGTATCCTTGCAATTCTGGGTGATGTCTTTGACGAGCGAGCCATGTTGATCCCAGGCCTCGTGGAAGATCTGTGTAAAGCGTACGCCACGCTCGGCCATACGGCGTGCGAGCAAGAGGCAGTTCGCAAATGAAGGCTTGCCGGGTTCTGCCCCGTACATGTCGAGGATGTGTTTCGGCTCCTTCGAGATATCCATCAGGTCAGGAGCGCTGGTCTGCATCTTGAAGGCCATCTCGTAGGAGTTGATACGAGTGGCAATCTCGGGGTCGCCAACATCATCGAGCTTCATCTGATTCAGGCGGCGAATCGAATCGAGTGACTCGCGCTGCAGTTGTGCATCGATACCTTCGGGGTTCGACAGGTAAAGCACCGGGTCACCCGAAGCTCTGAACTGCACCCCCTGATGTACGGTAGGCAGGAAGCCCGAGCCCCAGCAGGAGTTGCCGCCCGAGGGCCCCTTCTTGCCGGTAGAGAACACGACAAAGGCCGGCAGATCTTGTGCCTCGCTCCCAAGGCCATAAGTAGTCCAGGCCCCAAAGCTCGGCCGTCCAAAGATCATGCTGCCCGTATTCATCAACAACTGTCCGGGGGCATGATTAAACGCGTCCGTACTCATCGACTTCACGATGGCGATATCATCCACCACCTTCGACAGATGCGGCAGCAGTTCACTGAGTTCAGCGCCGCTCTGCCCGTACTTCGCGAACTTAAACTTCGGCCCCAGCAGCTTGGAATTGGGGTTGATGAAGGCGGCTCTGTAGCCCTTCAAGAGATCGGCGGGCGGCAAGGTGCCGTCAAACTTCGCGAGCTGCGGCTTATTGTCAAACATCTCAAGATGGCTGGGAGCGCCCGCCATAAAGAGATAGATCACCTTCTTGGCCTTGGGCTTGAAGTGCGGTTGCTTGGGGGCCAGAGGGTCGGCGGCCTGGGCAAGGCTACCCAGGGCGAGTGCGCCCAGGCCAACACCACAATCCTTCATGAACCAACGACGCGCAATGGAGAGTTTGTCTTGCATGGTTTGCCTATTCCTTTGTAATGGTTTCGTCGAGGTTCAAGATGACGCGGGCGAGGGACGTCCAGGCCTGCTCAGGGGTGAAATTGCGTGACCGCTGTTTTTCGAGAAAGGTCTGCAACTCGGCAAGCTCCGCAGCCTGAGGCTGCCGTGAGAGTGTGCGCCGGAAGGCAAATCGAAGCTTGTCGGCATCGGTCTTGCCACCTTCGTTCAACGTCTTCACAGCAAGCGCCTTGGCTGCTTCAAGGAAGAGCGGTTCATTCAGCGCCGTAAGCGCTTGCAGCGGAGTATTCGAGCGTGCTCGTCGCACGCAGGACACATCGCCATTGGGCGTATCGAAATTCGTCAACACAGGATAAGGCACGCTGCGATAGCGGAAGGTGTACAAGGCCCGGCGGTAGCGATCTGCCCCCTTCTCTTCAGCCCAGTTCTTGGGGCCGTAGCTCGAGGGGGGCAAAAAGAGGAAAGAAGGCGCGGGCGGATAAACGCTTGGCCCGCCCACTTTTTCGTTCAACAAACCACTAGCTGCCAGCGTAATGTCGCGAACAATTTCACCTTCAACACGGAAGCGCGGGCCACGTGCCAGCAGGCGGTTGTTCGGGTCTTTAGAGAGCAAATCCGCATTCACCTTCGATGATTGCCGGTAGGTGTTGGAAGTCACAATCTGACGATGCAGCTTCTTCATGCTCCAGCCAGACTCCATGAATTCAACAGCCATCCAGTCGAGCAATTCCGGATGAGATGGCGCCGTAGACTGCTTGCCCAGATCTTCGCTGGTTTCTACGATGCCGGTTGAGAAATAGGCTTGCCAGACGCGGTTCACAAACGCGCGAGCCGTTGTTGGGGCATTGCGCGAGGTCATCCACTTGGCAAAGTCGAGACGGGTATTGCCAGCGCCAGCCGGTAGGGGATTTAAGAATGCTGGCACACCGGGTGCCACTTCATTCTTCGGCTTCAGAAAATCACCACGCTCGAGCAAATTCGTCTTGCGCATCTCATCACGGGCCGTCAGTACAAGCTGCGAAGAGCCCTCAGGTAAGGACTTCATCAGATCGTCCATTTGCGCGTTGGCTTCGCGCCAGGCAGGCACCGTCGTTCTCCAGTAGCTAAACATGGCCTGCACTTGTTGGGGGCTGCGCTGCGCTGTTGGCATTGCCAAAATCTCGCGCACACGCATTGGCACGGGGTCAGCCTCGGCCTTCGGGTCATCGCTCACAGAGAGGCGCACCCGGCCCAGATTTTGATTCTGATTGTCGTCGCTATTCCAGCCGCCATGTTTTTGGCTCAGATAGACGTAGATCACCGTCTTGCTGTCGGCATTGTCAATCGGCGTTTCCAGGTTAAAGACTGCCTTGCGAGGCAGATTGCGCAGGGTCGGCCCCGCATCATGGCCCCAGGCGGTCTCTTCTTTGCCATCGATCGCAAAGTCAATCGGGCCCGTCACGCGGCGCTTGTTCGACTTGTCAAAATACAACTTGTCGAGTTCGCGCTCCGGCAGATTGATATCTGCTGTGGCCCGGGACACCTTAACCTTTTCAGGTTTGGCCTGGTCTCCGCGCTGCACTTCCACTTCAAACTCGGTCAGCGCGCCAGTGCCGTAAATAGAACGTCCCGGCCCGCCCAGCGGAAGGTTCGGATCATTCAAAAGCTCCAGTTGGAAACTCGCAATCGTCTTCGTTTGCGGCTTGATGGTGAGCTTCGCCCGATGCTTGGTGGGCGCATAGCCAGCTCCAATCATCGAAGAATCAGATTGCATCAAGTACTTCTGCCCGCCGGTAGAGATATCATCCACCTCTGGCTTCACTGCTTCCCATCGTGTCTTGAGCTGCTGGGTCTTTTCCCATTGCGCCATCTGCTCTGCCCAGGCCGGATTGCGGTGTTGCAGGTCGGCTTCCATTGTCTTCACCTTCTCAAAGATGCTGGCCCGCTTCATCTGTTCTTCCGGGCTGAACACAGCGACATTCGATTCGTGTGTGTTGTTGAGGAAAGCGAAAATCTTGTAATACTCTTCCTGGCGCAGCGGATCGAACTTGTGGTTGTGGCATTGCGCACAGGCAATCGTCAGACCAAGCATCGACTTGCCCACCGCATCAATACGGTCGAACATCGCCTCCATACGGAACTGCTCAGGATCAACGCCACCCTCTTCATTGATCATCGAATTGCGCAGGAATCCAGTGGCTACTCGCTGATCCTGCGTGGCGTTCGGTATCAAGTCTCCAGCCAATTGCTCCTGAATGAAGCGGTCGTAGGGCAGGTCTTTGTTTAGGG
>CANGVB010000245.1 GCA_947456995.1 Bryobacteraceae bacterium
CAGAAGATCCAAAGCCCAAGATCGCCTTCCGGCCTGGTAGCCCACAATGCGGGCATGCTGAAGCTGAAGAAGCCCGTCTGCCGCCAGTGCTCAAAGTAGAGCAGCAACAAACCGAGCAGCAGCAACATGCTGCCGGCAACGGTATAAACCAAAAACTTCATCGCCGCCGCACGCCGCTTCTCGCCACCCCAAATGGCGATCAGAAAGAACATCGGGATGAGTGAAGCCTCAAAGAAAACAAAGAACAAAAGCGCATCGACTGACAAAAACACCCCGGTGACGCAAGTCTGCAAAACCAGCAGCGAAACGTAGAATTCCTTGAGCCGCTCGTCAATCGCATTCCAGCTCGCCAGGCAAGCGAGAAACCCCACCCCGCCAGTCATTGCGACAAGCAGCATCGAATACCCATCCACACCCAAAAAGAACTCCGCCCCAATCGAAGGGATCCAGGGCAAGCGCTGCACAAACTGCAAATCCTTGCCGGAATCGAAAAAGCCCATCAAACCAATCGTCCAGAGCGCACTCAGCCCCAGCACCAAATTGGCCCAGAACTTGATCAAAACAGGCTTCGACCCGGGCAGCAAAGTGAGGATGAGCCCACCCAGCATCGGGAAGAAAAGGATCAAGGTGAGATTATCGGCCATAAAAAACAAGAGGAGGGCGGCCTGAGCTACAGGCCGCCCTCCCTTTAGTTTAGCTGGTGTAAAGCCGTTTACTGATAAATCACTGACTTCGCGATAACTGCCGACGAAACGATCACGCCTGTGTCGATTCCCGGAGCTGAGAATGTGCTGGGTGTGCTGACGCCGCCGACGCCCAGAAGTCCCGTCGGAGCCCCACCTGTCGCCCCACCACTTGGTGAAGGAGGCAGTGCCAGAAGAATGGCGGAAGGCACGTTAAATGTACCCACGCTTGCTCTCTCCAGGCATGTGAAGAATCCAGTAACAGCGTTCTCGGCTAGTTCACTCAACGAGTAGCCAAAGATCTGAACATATCCGTTGGGATCCCCACCAGTCCAGTTCACATTAAGCCCCTGAGTCCGATTTACCGTACTTGTACTCGTTTTGTTTGTCCAGTTAATGTTGGCAGGAAGAGTAAAGCTGGCATTGAATGCGCCAACGTCAGGGCCACCAGCGCCATTATTGAATGTATAGTTGCCAGGAACAAGGTAGCCGTCGGGGTCGCCACCGCCCGGCGCGCCGGGAAATGCAATGGTTCCAGTCGCAAAAGTCTCATTGTAGATACCAATCAAATTTGACACCGGCTTCAGCGTTTTGGCGCCTTTGGGCCCGTTCACGTTGATCAGGGCACCTGCATTCAGGCCACGCGGTTGAATGGGATCTACAGGTGTCAGGGTGCTGCTTGTTCCAACATATACAAAACAGGTTCCAAGGCTGGAAGTTCCCCCAACACTCAACTGCGCTCCACTGTTGATCGTCTGCGCGTTGTACTCAACAAAGTCAGCAGTGCCCGAGTCGTTCTTGAGCGACTGTGTACCCAGAAAAGGGATTGAAATTTCCAGATCTGCTCGCACTAGCGCAATGGAGCCAAACTTGACAGTCCCGCCACTAGAGATTCTGTCCAACTGCGAGCTCGATAGCCCCAGCGGGTCCTCACATGTTCCGCCGTTGGGCGCAATCGCGATCGAAGTATAGTTGCTAACCAGATTTCCAATCTTGATGCCAACTGGAATCGAACAACCCAGCGCTCCAGTGGGCACTACAAAGTTGATCTGGTCGAGACCCGCAAACCCAGGCGCACGGCCTGCGTAAGCGACGTTCGCTCTCCGTCCACCAACATAAAGCTCCACATTCGCCTGGCCAATCGCCACTGCCGGCGCTGCGCCATTATCAGGCGTGCCAGCAGGCAGCGGCCCCAAACCCGTTCCATACAGAATCAACGTCTGTCCCGGTCGTGCAGACCGCAATGCAGTATTCACAGGCTGTGAAGTCGCCGATTCAAAGTTCGTAATCACGCCCGGCCCGCTGCCAGCCTGATTCAGGCTGAAGGTGCCAAAGGAACTCGCAACCACCCGGAAACTCCGCGGTGCGCTCGTCTGTCCACCAAAAGAAACCGTCAATGTCGCATTCCCAACAGGCGTATTTGATGGCAAAATCGCCGCCAACTGCCCAGCCAGAGAATAAACGAGAGGGCAGTCCAGGTTCTGTCCGCCACTGCTTACCCTGACAGTGGTTCCGCCCAGGTTCGAGGGCAAGGGAAAACCTGCAAGCGCAATCGCCGCCGGACCCATCCTCGCACCGAACACCACAAAAATCGAACCCTGTGCGATCGCGCCGCCAGGAAGTTTCGAGCTCATGTAGCTCGCCGCATTCAGGATTCCCCCATCATTCACCACCGGTTGTGCAAACAGCGAAGAACTCGCCGCTGCTGCTAAAACTGCGTACAAAAGATATCTACTCATAGGCATAATCATATACGCGGCAAAACCCTATGGATAGGTTCAAATCTTATTGAAAGCGCTTTAGATAATGTACTCGGGCGTACGCCGTAGAAAATCCGCACCGCGCATAGTTACGCTGTGATCCACTCCCCTGCGCCACCTCGCAATGCACCCACTCCACGCCATCGTCAAAAGCCCGCTGCACTCGCGCGCGAATCATCCTCTGCTGCAAGCCCCGCCCCCGCCACGCCTCCACCGTTCCGTCCCCCGCCAATAAACCAGACCCCGCGAGATAGACCATCTGCCCAGCTGCTACCAGTTCGCCATCCTCCCAGTGCCCCACGCTAACCATTCCTTCACCCGCAAAAGCCATCCGCCCAATCGCCATGCCGGTCTCGTTAATCTCCCCAAAGAACGACAAGCACAGCACCCGGGCACAAGCCTCCACATCCATCACCGCATCAAATTTTTCTCCAAGATCCTCGCTCCGGCGAGCCATAAGATCCTCAACTGCCACGCGCTCAAAACCCAGCGCTACAAGATCCCCCAGACATGCCGCCTCCACCCATGGCGCCAGCTCCACCACCGCATCTTTCTTGTGATCTGAGTAGAACTCGACGATGCGGTCCAGCTCGGCCCGTCCCACCGCCCCATCCATTCCCTTCACTGCGTTAACAGGCGAATCAGACTCCACAAAACCCGCGACCCCTCCGCCAACCTCAATCATTTCCCCACCAGCGGCCCGCGCAAATCGCCGCATCACCTCAGCCGCGCAAGGCTCAAAATTCGTCATCCTTCCTTAGGCCCAATCCCAAGTGCCTTCATCTTCCGGTAAAGATGACTCCGCTCCAGCCCCAGCAATTCCGCCGTTTTCGTTACATTTCCACCCGTCTCATCCAGCTTCTTGAAGATGTAATCCCGCTCGGCCGCCTCACGCACTTCCTGCAGGCTTCCAAACCGCTCCTGCGGCCGCTCCATCACATTCCGCTTGGTCGCATTCAGCGGAATCTGCCGCGCCTCCACCCGCGTCTGCGGATTCATAATCACGATCCGCTCCATCAGATTCTTCAGCTCCCGCACATTCCCGGGCCACGTGTATTCATCCAGCACGCGATAAGCCTCGGGGGTCAACTCCTTGGCTTTGCGCCCATACCCGGTCGTAAACTCATGCAGAAAATGATCTGCCAGCAGCCGAATGTCCTCCACTCGCTCGCGCAGCGGCGGCACATGAAACGGAATCACATTCAACCGGTAAAACAAATCCTCGCGAAAATTCCCGCGCTCAATCTCGTCCTCTAAATTCTTGTTGGTAGCCGCAATCACCCTTACATCCGAGCGAATGCTCTCCTCCGCCCCCAGCGGCTCAAAGCGCCCCTCATCCAGCACACGCAGCACCTTCGCCTGCGTCTTCAAACTCATGTCGCCCACTTCATCGAGAAACAACGTCCCGCCATCGGCCTTCTCAAACTTGCCGATCTTGTCATCCGCCGCCCCCGCAAAGCTCCCCTTGCGATGCCCAAACAACTCGCTCTCGATCAAATCCTCAGGGATCGCCGCGCAATTCACCTCAACAAAAGGCCCTTGCGTGCGCGGCGAATAGCGATGAATCGCGTGCGCCACCAGCTCCTTGCCGCTCCCGCTCTCCCCATAAATCAACACCCGCCCATTGGTCTTTGCCATCAACTCGAGCTGTTGCCGCAAAGCTCGCAGCGGCACGCTCTCGCCCAGAATCCGCCGCTCCTCACCACTGGCCCCCTTCAGCCGCTCCACTTCCACTTCAAGCTTGCGCTGCTTCAGGGCATTCTGAATCGTAACCGTCACCTTCTCGATCGTCAGCGGCTTCTCAAGAAAATCAAAGGCCCCCATCTTCGTCGCCTTCACAGCCGTTTCGATGTTGCCATGTCCGCTGATCATCACCACATTCGGGCGCTCACTCAGCGGCATCTTCTGAATCCGCTCCAGCGTCTCGAGCCCATCAATCCCGGGCAGCCAGACATCCAGCAACACCACTTCATAGCTGCGCTTTTGCAATTCGGCCAGCGCGTCTTCGCCCCGCCCCACCGCATGTACGCTAAAGCCTTCGTCCTCAAGCACGCCGCGCAGCGATTCCTGAATCCCCTGCTCGTCGTCCACTACCAGAATCTGTATATGCTTCAAGCCCGCGCCTCCACTTGTATCTCAGACGGAGCATCGGCTTCCGGCGCCGTCCAGGCCGGAATCTCGACGACAGACCGCGCCCCTGTTGGCTGGTTATCCTCAACTCGAATCTGTGCGTGATGTTCGCTCAGAATATGGTTCACGATGGCCAGCCCCAATCCCGTACCCCGACCCTTGGTCGAAAAATAAGGCAAAAACAATTTCTCTCGATCATCGGCCGATACTCCTCCACCACTGTCGGAGACCACCAACTCTACACTTTCGTTACCCAAATCATGCGTGCCCACATAAAGCCGCTTTACCAGCGCATCCTGCATCGCCTCAGCCGCATTGTCCACCAGGTTCACCACTACTCGCTTCAACTGTTCGGCATCGACATTCACCAGCGGCAATGAAGGACCCAGCACGACGCGAACCTCAATCCCATCCAGCCTGCCCGCAAAAACCTGCATCGCATTCTCAACAACCGTATTCAGAGATAGAGGCACCATCTGCGCAGCCGGGAACCTCGCAAACTGCGAAAACTCATCGACGAGCGCCCGCACACTCTCCACCTCGCGGCTAATCATCTGCGAGCACTCCCGCAAGATCCGCGCATTCTCCGGCGCAATCGCCACCTTGTCCAGTTGCCGCGCAATCCGTTCAGCACTCAACGCAATCGGCGTCAGCGGGTTCTTGATCTCATGCGCCACACGCCGCGCCACCTCATGCCAGGCCGCCTGCTTCTGCGCCCGCAAGAGTTCGCTCGTGTCTTCGATCACCAGCACAAACGGCGAACCCGGATTCTCTTCTACCGTCGACACCGTCACACCCAGATGCAGCCGCCGACCCTCTTTCACAAAATCGAACTGCCGCATCGCAATGCCCGTGCGCCGCGCCCGCTTCATCATGTAGCGCAGCTCAGCTGCTTCTTCTTTCGGAAACAAATCATCGAGGCGCAAAGTCTGCTCTGCTTCGATCTCGGGGATAATCTGCCGCATCGCGCGATTCACTCGCAAAACCCGACCCTCACCACTCACCGACACCACACCAGTAGGAATATTTTCAAGAATCGCTTCTGTAAATCTGCGTCTTCTCTCCAGCTCCTTATCGTTAGCTTCAAGCCCCTGCGTCATGTTGTTGAAGCCACGCACCAGCGTCGCCAGCTCATCGGTCGCATTGGTCTCGACGCGATAAGCCAGATTGCCCTTGCGCACCTCTTCTGCACCCTTCAGCAAGGCCGCAATCGGCAAACTGATCTGCCGCGCCAGCAGCAATACAGCCCAGGTAGACAGAAACAGAATAAACAAACAAAGCAGCGCCAGCAGCAACAGGTAGAACTGCCAAAGCTCCTTACGGCTCACCTTCAACTGGTCATATTGATCAATGCTATCCACCAGCTTCTGGTGCTCACTCTCGGCATTTGCCTCCAGATGCCCTCTCACCCAAACTGTCCCCAGCCCGCCCTCAATCACTGCCTTGCCCATTGGGAATCGTGTCGAAGTTCGATTCGTAGAGCAAAGCGGCAATCGCCCGCCGTCTTTGGCTTCCAGTTGCGCTTCGG
>CANGVB010000246.1 GCA_947456995.1 Bryobacteraceae bacterium
ACCCGTCTTCTTACGCCGAAATCCAACCCATCTGGGAAGCCGTCGCAGCCAAGGTTGACGACAAAACCGGCAAGCCCCTCGAGGGCGCAGCCCCCGGCAAGCCCGTCGTCGGTGGCGTCCCCTGCACCACCTGGCTCGGCCCCAACGGCGCCGGCCACTACGTCAAGATGGTCCACAACGGTATCGAATACGGCGACATGCAGATGATCTGCGAAGCCTACGACCTCATGAAGAACCTCCTCGGCATGAGTGCCCAGGAATGCGCTGCTGTCTTCAAGAAGTGGAATACCGGCGTCCTCGATAGCTTCCTCATCGAAATCACCGCTGACATCCTCGCTCAGGCAGACCCCACCACCGGCAAAGCATTCGTCGACATCGTCCTCGACACCGCCGGCCAGAAGGGCACCGGCAAATGGACCAGCGCCAACGCCCTCGACATGGGCACCCCCGCCCCCACCGTCGCCGAAGCCGTCTTCGCCCGCTTCCTCAGCGCCGTCAAAGACGAGCGCGTCAACGCCTCACAAACCCTCACCGGCCCCAGCCCCGCCTACACCGGCGACAAGCAGGCCATGATCGACGCCATCCACGACGCTCTCTATTGCTCCAAGGTCTGCGCTTACGCCCAGGGCTTCCAGCTCATGCGCGCCGCTCAGGTCGAGTACAAGTGGGATCTCCCCTTCGCCAATATCGCTCGCATCTTCCGCGGTGGCTGCATCATCCGTGCCCGCTTCCTCCAGAAGATCACTGAAGCCTATCTCGCCAACGCAAACCTGGTCAACCTCCTCCTCGACCCCTTCTTCAAGAGCGAAATGGACCGCTGCCAGACCAACTGGCGCAAAGTCGTCGCCGCTGCCGCCACCAACGGCATCCCGGCCCCCACTTTCTATTCCGCTCTCAGCTACTACGACGGCTACCGCAGCGCTACCCTCCCAGCCAACCTGCTCCAGGCGCAGCGCGATTATTTCGGCGCTCATACCTACGAACGCACCGATTCTCCCCGTGGAAAATTCTTCCATTTGGACTGGCCAGAGCCCTCTCGCCCCCAGCTTGAGGTCTAAACTCAGGCTTTGTATGTATGGCGCTTGCTTTCAGGCTTCGTCATACTAAGGTTTAATTCCGTGACGATTAATCAGTGGAGTACGATTCAGCCAATAATCTCCGAGGCTCTGACGCTTCCGCCCAGAGCCCGGGGCCTCTTTCTCGATGAACGACTCGAGCAGGATAAAGACCTCCACGCTTACGCTCACCGCATTCTTCGTCAAATCGATCGTACGGGCGAGAACGAAGAAGTTCCCGAGATCGTTTCCGGTTGGCGCATCCTCCTTCCTCTAGGCTCTGACGGCCTCGGCATGGACTATCTCGCCGAGCGCGCAGACGGCACCATGGAGCAGCTCGTTAACTTCAAAGCCGCTCGTATCAGGCTCGAGGACGCTTCCCTCCAGCAAATCTTCATCCAGGAACTTCGCATCCTCACCATGCTTTACGACGCCAATATCGGCCGAGTACTCGACACCGGTTGGATTGCCGAGGGCTATCCTTTTGTTGTTAGTGAGTTTGAAGGTGGCCTTCCTGTTACAGAACTTTCCTTTAAAATGGACCTGCGAGAAAACCTTACGGTTTTCCTAAGGCTCCTTACTGCCGTGGGTTATGCTCACCAGCGCAAGATTCTGCACGGGGATCTCAAGCCCTCAAACGTCCTCCTCACCCGGGAACACAATCCCCGTCTCGTAGATTTTGGTCTCGCTCGCGCCTTCGCCAAAGGTGGCGATGCCATTGCCACACAAACTCAAATCGATGCCGAAAGTCTGTCGTATTTTTCTCCAGAACAAATCCGTGGCAAAGAGTTAACCGAAGCCTCTGACGTCTACTCCCTGGGCGTCATTCTTTACGAAATGCTGGGCGGCCGCCCGCCCTACGGCAGTCCCAAAGACACCATCATGGATCGTGGCCGCGCCATCTGCGAACAGATCGCCCCCAAGATCGATGGCGTCGATGAAGATGTAAACTTCATTCTTTCGAAGGCCCTCGAAAAGAACGTAGAAGCCCGTTACCCTTCTACCGTTGCCTTTGGCCGCGACATCGAAGCCTATCTCGAAGGCCGCGCCGTCAAGCCACGCAAAGAAGCCATGATGGAGTTCATGGTCCGGTCCCTCAAACAGAACTGGATCACCGCAGCCCTCGTATTAGCCGTCCTCGGAGCAGCCGGCATCGCTGTCTTCCAACGTTCGAAGTCGGTCGACAAAGCCTCGCAAATTCAAAACATCACCAGCGGGCTATTCTCTGGTGGCAAGGGCGGCACTGGCGGTGGCGCATCCACCAGCGTCTCCACAATTCAGAGCGCCAAAATCTATCTCGACGACATGCTCGCCAAGAGTGCCGGCAAGCCCGAAGTAGTAGCAGAACTCGCCAAAGCCTATCTCCGCCTCGCTGAAGTAGAACTCAAGGGCAGCGGCCTCCTGCCTGGCGATCGCGGTGCCGCCATCCAGTCCGCCCGTAAAGCCTACGAGCTCACCCTCCAACTGGCTAGCAGCGGCGGTGCAACAGACCTCGAACTCCTCGAATACTCACGCTCCGCCAAGATGCTAGCCGACATGCTCAATGGCGCTCGCGATTACAAAGAAGCCATCAAGGTCACCCAGGATTGGAAGAACAAGCTCACTGCCGCAGGCTCGCAAAACCCACAGGTCCTCAAAGCCCTGGCTGCCGCAGATTCCGCCCTCGGCGACCTCATGTTTGCCGCAGGCGATCAACAGGCCGCCATGCCTTTTGCCAAGAACGCCATGCGTCAATTCGGCGTCATCTTTGACGGCGACAAAGGCAACACAGCCAAGGCTCGAGACTACGCCCAGTCTGCCAACAACGTCGGCGACAAGGCCCTCAGAATGAGCATGTTCAGCGAAGCCATGGCCATGTTCAAAACGGCCGAAACCACCATCCGCCCTGCAGCCTCCAAGCCAGACAGCGAAGTCGGCCCCCTCCTCGATCTTGCAAAAACCCTCAGTGGCCTCGGTGAAACACTGGAGAAAACAAAGCAGGGAGATCAGGCCAGAGCCTCTTACAAAGAAGCCCGCCAGCTCCTCGAACAAGCTTCTGAAAAAGAGAAGGACAACGAAGAAGCATCCGAAGGCCTGGCCGACATCATCGTCAAATCGGCCCGCATGAACCGCGAGTCATCCGATATCTCGACAGCCTCTGCCGAATCCGAAAAAGCAGTGGACATCCTCCGCAAACTAGTCGCTCGTCCTGGGTCTAAATCCGACTACCGCCGCCAGCTCGCCGTGGCCTTAACCCTAAGAGGCGAACTCGCCCGCACCCAGCGCAAAACTCAAATTGCGCAGGAGTCTTTTGAAGAAGCAATTGGCTCTTGGAATTCCTACGGTCGCCTCGCTGGCCTCAAGCCAGAAGAAGAGATCGAAATTGAAAGACTCAAGACCCTCTCGGGCCGATGATTTTGCTATTCTAAAAAAGACCTTGCTCCCTGGTCGTCTAATGGTAGGACAGCGGACTTTGACTCCGTCAATCGTGGTTCGAATCCATGCCGGGGAGCCATTCTTTTTTAGTCTCTCCCCTCACCGGATCAATTCCTTTACTCTGATCTTCATGGCCCTCGCTTCAAGCTTTGCAGCCTCGGCGAAGTTTTCTTCTCTGCGAAGCAATTCCGCCCTCCACTCAAACCAATGCGCCTGTTGCATCGTTGCAGGTGAATGACTCTGTTCATGAATGGTCAGGGCTCTCCCCAACTCACGGCACGCCACTGAATACTGTTTCTGCAAAGAATGCAGTACCGCCAACCTGGCGACTACGTTTGCTATTTCCGGATGCCCATTCCCGAAGCGTTTCTCATGAATAGCTAACGCCCGCTCAAGATGTCCTTCTGCATCTTCGTACTTCTTGCGGCTCATCTTGAAGTCGCCAAGGTTCAATTCGATGGCTGCAACCATGGGATGCTCGGCCCCAAGATCCTTCAACGCAACAATCAGAGCTTTATTGAAATACTCTTCGGAAGACTTCACCTTACCTGCAAAGCGGTAAGCCTGTCCCAGGTTATTCAACGTGGAAACCAGTTGACTCCCTCCGATCCCGGCCTCCTCATAAAATGCAAGCGCTTGCAAGAGGAAGGGAACTGCGCGCCGGTGATTCCTTTCGTTAAGCCAACGGTCCCCCAGCCGATTCGAAGATGCCGCCACACGCGTCACATTGCCAACAGATTGCCAGTACTGCAAAGCTGATGTGAACAAGGCTTCAGCCTCACTCAGTCGGCCCAGATTCAATTCGATATCTCCCAGGCCATCCATCGCCCTCGCACGATTTATCGAATCGACTTCCGGGCTATTCAAAACTTCGCGGTAAAGCTTTTCTGCCCTCTCGACTTGCCCACTAGCCGCTTCTATCCGCGCACGGGTCAATTGCACGAAATAGATCGTTTCAAAGTCTGGTTTTGTATCGTTCTTGAGTAACTCACTGAGTCGATCCAGTATCTTGCTCGCCTCCTGGTTCTGCCAGGCATTTTGCAAGCTGGTCGCCAGGTTGCGCAGAGTACTTCGCAAAGTTCTGCTTTCCCATTTCAAACTCTCCAGATGCCGCATCGCAATGCGATATTGTTCTACCGCAGCCCCAACCCGCCCCAAAGTATACTCAACAGATCCGATGTTGGCAGAAGCGAGCGCAATCTTCTCCGGATCGCCTGCCGCACTCTGTTTAGCCATCTCGAATTGCTCCGTAGCCTCCCGAAATTCCTTCCTCGCAAACGCCTCATTGCCGCGGGAAGTATATTCGTCAAAACTCGAAATGGGTTGGCTGATCCCAATTCCGGCAGTGATTAAAATCGCAATTGTTACATTCATGTTACTGGCATTTCCCTCTCTAAATTAAGAAGGGAGAGCACAGGCCTGAAGTGTGCAAAAATTCTTCTTGAGCGTGGATTTCCAAAATGCAATCGGGCAATTGATGAATGATCTAAGGCAGGGGAGTGAGTCTGCCGCAGCTCAACTCGTCCAGCTATTTCATCCAGAACTCCGCCGCATAGCTGCAGCCCAAATGAAGGGCGAAAGATCCAATCACACCTGGCAGCCTACCGTCCTGGTGAATGAGCTCTACCTGGAACTCCGTCGAATCAAGTCGCTGCCGCAAGGCACAGCAAACGATCAGGAAGAACAGGCAGCATTCCTCCGCCTCTCAGCATTCTTGATGCGAAGAATGCTGATGCATCATGCACGCCCTCTGTCCAAACGCCTCACCAAGGTCTCTCTGTCTGATCTCGCAGAGCAGCCCGCAAGCGGCGAGCAGAGTCTCGCAGAAATTGAGCAGTTGCTCGACTCTCTCAGTCGCATCGATCCCGTTCTCAGAACCGTTGTAGAGATGAAAGTATTCGAGGGCTTGACCCGAGAGCAGATTGCCATTGGCCTCAACTGTTCAGTACGCACTGTTGCCAGTCACTGGAGCTTTGCCCGCCAGTGGCTGCAGGAGTCACTCGCTTGACCGGAGAGCAATGGCGTGACGCTTGGAACCTCTTTCAGCAGGCTCAGTCTTTGCCTGAAGACGCGCGCAATGCCTTCATTGCCGCCCAAACATCCGATCCGGAAATAGTCTCTCGCATCGAAACGCTTTTTGAAGAACTCGAGGAGCCAGAAGAAGCTTCCGAGCCAACCCCAACCGAACGAATTCCAGGACAACTAGTCGGCCGCTATCGCCTTGATAGCCAGATCGGTCGAGGCAGCTTCGGCGAAGTCTGGTCCGGTTTTGATTCTCAACTAGGACGGCGTGTTGCCCTGAAGTTCATCGCACCAGACCGGCAAGCCGATCAATCCTCAATCCGTCGGTTCTTGCGCGAAGCCAAGTCTGCTTCGTCTCTCAATCACCCGAACATTGTCATTGTGCATGAGGTCATCACCTCGGATTCGGGCCCCGTCATCGTCATGGAATTAGTTGAGGGCCAACCCTTACGCTCCATGCTCAGTGGCCCAATCCCGGTACAGAAAACCACTGAAGTAATGGCGCAAATTCTCAAAGCGCTCTCCTTTGCTCATGCCGCAGGTATCGTACACCGGGATCTAAAGCCAGAGAACATCATGGTTCGTGCCGATGGCTTGGTAAAAAT
>CANGVB010000247.1 GCA_947456995.1 Bryobacteraceae bacterium
AAGCGCATCGAAGACCAGATCGCAACCGTTCGCGGTATGCTCTCTGGCCGTAAGTCGGTAGCATCAGCCGCCCCCGCCCCCAGCGCACCCGCCTCCTCTGGCTCACGCCGCAAGCGCGTACTTAGTGAAGAAGCCCGTCTTCGCATCGCCGCCGCTCAGAAGAAGCGCTGGGCTGCGTTCCGCAAGGGCAAGAAATCAGAATAGTGAGAACTTGTTCTCACTTAGTTTGAGGGTGAAACGTTGAAGTACAGGCATTTGAGATAGCTTGTTTCTGGAATCGAAATCACTTCGCGGTGATCGAGAGCCTGGCTTCGCTTCTCAAGTAAAGTTAGAGTTTTGCGGCTTTCCTGAGCCGCTTCTCGAAGTACATTCAGCAAATCGCTTTCACTGACAGCACGAGAGCAAGAACAGCTCACAAATAACCCTGAAGGGGCCACCGCGCTTAGCGCTCTGAGATTCAGATCGTAATAAGCCCGAGTGGCCTCTTCTTTTTGGCGGGCTTGTTTTGCAAAGGCCGGCGGATCGGCGATTACACATTCGTATTGCCTGCGAGCCTGCCCTAATCCGCGTAAAAACTGTTTGACATCACTTTCAATAGCGCGGACATTTTCGAGGCTATTGCGGCGGGCATTTTCTTCTATTCTTTCGACTGCGCTTTTGGAAGAATCCACTGCATCGACCTTGTCCAAGGTACGCGCCAAATGCAGAGCAAAGCCACCGGAGGAGGAATAGAGATCGAGCGCCCTGCCGTTGATGCCTAGCCGCTTGACCCAATTGGCGGCAGCAAGATAGTTTTCTCTTTGGTCAAGAAAGGCTCCAGTTTTGGGTCCATTCAGTAAATCAGCTTCAAACTTCAAACCATTCAAAAGGTAAATGGGCCTGGCTTTTTCCTCATCGCCCAGAAACAAATTTCTTTCGCCACTAAGCTCCTGGACGGCACAATCGATTCCGCCGGATGACTCGAAGCGCTGTTGAATCTGACTAACAATTAAAGCTGAAAATTCACTATAGCTACGCACATTACATTGCAATGCCAGTCCGCTGCCGAAGCGATCTACGGTTAGACCGGGAAGGCCATCGGCCTCACTGAAAACGAGGCGATATCCAGTACTATTTTCGAGGGCTAGTTTCTCCCGCCAGTCGAGGGCTGCAGCGAGCCGCGCAGAAACAAAGGCAGCATCAAGGGCCTGCTCTCGCCTTGCGTAAAGGCGGACGGGGACGGGGGAGGCACCGTCAACCAGCGCGCTACCGAGCAGGCGGCCCCGCTCATCAGTGAGCAGGACCGTCTCCAATGTTTCCGCTGTCAACTCCGCATCTACCTCACCGCGATAGACCCAGACATGCCCAGCATCGAGGCGCTGCGAGGTCTTGCGGCTTAGCCTCCAGCGCTTCACTGACGCTGACCCAGAAGTGCAGCAATCCGCTGCTCAGTTGTCGGGTGCGTCGAGAAGAGCCTCGCGAGGCCGCCCATAGCAGGCGGGAAGATATACATGTGTGACATGGTGGGAGACGCTTCCATGGGGATGCGTTGCGACCAGGTGTCGAGCTTCCGGAGTCCATTCACCAGGCCCACGGGGGAACCAGTGTATTTGGCGGCTGCGGCGTCGGCGGAATATTCGCGGGTACGGGACACGGCCATCTGAATCAGCAGGGCTGCCACAGGGGCCAGAAACATCATCAAGAGGTTTGCAGCGGGGCTATCGTCTTCGTCGCGGCGGCCACCACCGCCAAAAAACATACCAAAGCGGGCAACGCCCGTAATGGCCGCGCCCAAAGTGGCTGCTATCGAAGAGATCAGAATGTCGCGGTGCAGAATGTGGCCCAGTTCATGGGCGATGACGGCTTCTACTTCCTGGTCATTCATGATCTCGAGCAAGCCGGCGCTAACGGCAACGGAGGAATGCGAGGGGTTGCGGCCGGTAGCAAAAGCATTGGGCGACTCTTCGGGCAAAACCCAGAGCCGAGGCATCGGCAGGCCCATCTTTTCGGTGAGTCGTGCAGTCATGGGGCCAATGCGATTCCAGATATAGGGGTGCTCGGTTTCACTTACGCGTTGCGCCCCGGACATCGACAGCGCCATCTTCTCGGAGAAGAAATAACTGAAGAAGTTCATCAGAACGGCTCCACCTAGCGCCATCAGCAGGCCGCTACGGCCACCAAAGGCCTGCCCGATAAACAACAAGAAGCCGGACATTCCGCCCAGCAAAAGAACTGTCTTCATTCCATTCATCGTCATACTCCTGTTCACGATAAGAAAGGGCAGAGGCCTCAGCCTCTGCCCCTAGTGTATTGGATTGCTGCCGCAGCGTCTTAGTTGCTAACTTCTACCTTGATTTGACGCGGTTTGGCAACTTCCTTCTTGGGAAGGTTCACGGTCAAAACGCCATCCTTGAATGTCGCCTTGACTCCATCAGCTTGCACCGTATCCGGCAGCGTAAAGCTCCGGCTGAAGGCGCCATAGCTTCGCTCAATGCGGTGGTAGCCCTTTTCATCCTTGACGGCTTCAAACTTGCGTTCGCCGCGCAGGGTTAGCGTTCCGTCTTCGACGCGAATGTCGATCTGGTCTTGCTTTACTTCAGGCAGGTCTGCCTTGAGGATCAGTTCATTCTCAGTTTCGAGAATATCAACTGCAGGCGCCCACGGACGTGCCGCATCGGGCTGTGTCACGGTCGGCAATGCATGTTCAAACAAGCGGAAGGCCTGGAAGGGAGTCAAATCAAACGGATTGTATCGAGTGAGGCTCATAAACTTATCTCCTTGAGTGATGGTGATCACAATCTAAATATAAAACCTGCGCGTATCATTGTCAAGTAATTTTCCAATTTGACAATATATTTTTCCTCTTGCTTACCGAGGGGAGTTCAGGTAATCTGTCCTCGATAACCGAGACAAGAGTATGAGTAAACCAACTGACCTGGTGCAGGGCACCCTCGACCTGCTGCTTCTGAAGATAGTCGCCCTCGATCCACTCCATGCCTGGGCCATTGCCCAGCGCCTCAAGCAGGTTTCTGGCGACGTTCTGCAGGTGAGCGACGGCTCGCTTTACCCGGCCCTGCATAAGCTGGAACAAGCAGGCTGGATTTCTGCGGAATGGAAGCAAACCGAGAGCGGCAGGCGAGCGAAATACTATGCGCTCACGGCTCCTGGCCGTTTGGAGCTTGACCGCGAAACGCTTAAGTGGGACCGGCTATCTGAAGCCATCACGAAGGTGATGAGAATCGAGGAAGCCTGATGCTGAGACTCTGGCGCCTGCTTTATTCACTGCCCCTGCGATTGAGATCCCTGCTGCACCGCGACCAGGTGGAGCAAGAGCTCGACGAGGAGCTGAACTTCTATCTCGACGAGAGAATCGCTCACGAGATTGCACAAGGCCGGAGCCCCGGGGAGGCACGCCGAATCGCGCACCAGGCTCTTGGCGGCATTGAGCAACGCAAAGAAGAATGCCGTGACCAGCGTGGCACGCAGTGGATTGAGAACTTCACGGCAGACCTTCGGCATGGGTTGCGCTCGTGGCAGAAAACGCCCGGCATTTGGGCACTGGCCACGCTCACCCTGGGCCTCGGGATCGGTGCAAACGCGACTGTGATTTCGATCGTCGACAAGATCTACAATCGCCCCTTTGCCGGCCTCAACCAAGAGACGGATCGCGTGCTGCGCTTGGGCAAGGCCAGTTCCAGCGACACGCGCAATACAGTGACGCTGGACGACTATCTCGCCTGGCGCACGGCCCCGATCTTCGACAAGATCATGGGATACAAGGCGGTGGAGTATGTGATGAGTGGGGTAGGCGATCCGGAGCGAATCGTAGGTCAGGCAGTCTCGCCCGGCTTCTTCTCGACACTTGGTGCGAAGCTCGTGCTTGGGCGTTTTCCTCTCGATGTCGAGCACCAGCCAGAGGGCGCCAGAGTAATCATTCTGAGTCACGACTACTGGCAAAATCGCTTTGCCGGAAGCCCAGCGGTTCTTGGAAGAACCATTCGCCTGGACGGCATCAGCTTCGCCATTGTTGGGGTGGCGGCAAAGGAGTTCTGGTTCCCCAGCGTCCAGGCAAGATTCTGGACCCCTCTTTTGCTCGCCCCTACGCCAACAAGCCACAAAGATCCCGTGCTGCAGGTGATCGCTCGCTTGAAGCCTGGCATTGGTGCCAGCGAAGCCGGCTCGGCTCTGGCACCCATCAGTCTCGACCTCGAGCGCCGCTTCCCCGATACGCACACGGGAATGCGCACCCAGATCCTGCAACTCTTTGATGGCTTCTATAGCCAGGACGACCGTAAGGTGATCGTTCTGCTCTATTTGATTTCGGGCGGGATCCTGCTGATCGCATGCGCCAATGTAGCGAATCTGCTGATGGTTCGCGGCCTGGCCCGGCAGCGTGAGATGTCGATCCGAATCGCTCTTGGGGCGGCCAGATCTCGCATTCTCGCCCAGTCTCTCACCGAGGGCCTTCTGCTTGCGCTGCCGGCGCTTGGATTTTCCACCCTTGCCGCGCACTTGTCCTCGAGTCTGCTGTTGTCTCAAGTGCGCGTCCCCTTCCCTGTGGACGGGCCTGTGCTGGACCCGCACTACCTGCTCCTCAATGGCCTGATCGCCTTGGGGTCGATCTTCCTCTTTAGCCTCTATCCGGCTTGGGCGGCTACCGCGATCCAGGGGGATGCGAGCAATCGAAACACGCTTGGCCGAGGCACACAGCGTGCAACCAGTTCGTTGGTGGTGGTTCAGGTTGCGCTTGGCCTTGCGTTGGTGATGACTGCGATTCTTGGCGTGCGTGGGGTTGAGGTGCTGCTCAATCTCGATCCGGGTTATGATCGCAGCCGCGTGCTGCAGGCCGAGTTCTATCCCTCGCGCCGTAGCGAAGCAAGCGATACGGCAATGCATCAGATGCATCAACGGCTGCTTGATCGCAGTGCAGCCTCGTCGGAATTTCAATCTGTTGGGCTGATCAGCCCCGTTCCTGTAACCAGTGCCGGGGACGGCATCCCCACTCGGATCTCATCACTGAATCAGCAGCTCTCGGTTAAGGACAGCCCTCAGGCGCACTATGGGGTCATGAGCGCTGGCGCGCTGGAAACGTTGCGGATTCCTTTGCTGCGTGGCCGCGCCTTCACCACTGCAGATACAGCTACAACCAGGCCAGTAGCGATCGTCAATCAAAAGCTGGGTGAGCAACTCTTCCCTGGTGAGGACCCGATCGGCAAGTCGATTCGCGTGGCTGCCCTTGGTGGCGGGACCTTCGAGATTGTGGGGCTTTATCCTAACCTCGACAGGGAGAACACGATTCGTGGCCCTGTATCGCAGTTCTTTGTTCCTTTCGGCCAGGCACCTCGGAGATCGATGCAGTGGGTGGGTCGCTTCCGGACAGAGACTGCGGGGATTGAAGCCTTGCGGGCGGCGGCCAGGGACGTTGATCCGGAAGCGCCGCTGGAGGTGGACAGTCTCACGCATCGTCACTTTGAAGAGTTGCAGAATAGCCGTGTGCTAATTTACCTGATCTCGGCCTTTGCGGTGCTGGCCCTCTTCTTTGGTGGTTGCGGGATCTTTGCTGTGGTGTCTCAAACGGTGAGCCAGCGGTTGCCGGAGATTGGCTTGAGGATGGCGCTGGGCGCCTCTGGCGGCAGGATTGGAAAGTGGGTAGTGGGGTCGGGCTTCCGGCTCTTGGCTTTTGGTTCGCTGATTGGTGTTGGAGCTGGCCTTTTGCTGGGGAGCTTGCTGGCGACGCAATTGGTGAAGGTTACGCCTTATGACTGGCAGGTGATTTTGCCCTCTGCTCTTAGCTTTGTGGCAGTGGGCCTGCTGGCTTGTCTTGCGCCGGCGCTTCGGGCATCTCGCACCGACATTACTCGGGTGATTCGCCAGGATTAAAAGACAAAAGGGCCAGTCCCGAAGGACTGACCCTTATTGTTTACTACCACCAAAAAACTAATTGGTCGCTTCGTTGCCTTCGGCACCGGGCTCGCGGCCTTCCTGCAGTGCCTTGAGCTTGTCTTCGCGACGCTTGGCACGTTCGCCTGCGCGGCGTACCAGTTCGCTACCAACCAGCTCGAGCTTGCAGGTTTCGGCGCCATCGCCCTGACGGAAGCCCACGCGTACGATACGCGT
>CANGVB010000248.1 GCA_947456995.1 Bryobacteraceae bacterium
AGGCTAAGAAGATGCCTGGGGTAACCGCGATCCGCATCACGGCTCCGGCTGGAACGGAAATTCAATGGGCAGGTGCTGAGCTGGCCTGGGTGGCGGCTGATACCGAGCCTCGTGCCCGTGATGCCGCGCGCGCAATCAAGATTGAGTACAACGTGCTGCCGCACTTTGTAAGTGAGGAGAAAAAGTCCAAGGCTGGTACACGTGCCAAGCCTGCTGGTGAGCAAACCACGGGTGACGTTGATGAGGCCATGAAGGCCGCCGATGCTGTGGCCGAAGGTTATTATGCGATTCCAGTTCTCACCCACTCTTGCCTTGAGCCGCATGGCCAGGTGATTGAGTGGAAGGGCGACAAGATGGAGTACTGGCCCTCGACGCAGGCGGTCTCGACTGTGGCTGGTGACCTTGCACAGCAGCTCAAGATTCCTGCCTCACAGATTCACGTCTCTATGGACTACATGGGCGGCGGATTTGGCTCAAAGTTCCCATCTGATATTTGGGGTTCGGAATGCGCCAATTTGTCCAAGGATTCTGGTGGTAAGGCCGTTAAGTTGTTTTTGGATCGCGCTACGGAATTGACGATTGCCGGGGTACGTCCTTCGGCCTACGCCAACATCAAGGTGGCAGGCAAGAAGGATGGCACCATCACCGCGTGGCAGAGCGAGAGCTGGGCGACAGGTGGCTTCACCGGTGGCGGCATGCCTCCAATTCCTTATATCTACACGGGCATCCCGAATCGGCGGCTGAACCATGCTGCCGTGTCAACGAATACTGGAGGAGCTCGTGCCTGGCGAGCGCCGAATCACCAGCAAGCCTGCTTCTTAACCTTCGCTGCAATCGAAGATTTTGCAGCGAAGATCAAGATGGATCCGGCTGAAGTCTTGATCAAAAACATTGGCTTCACCGCTCGTGCACCGCTGTATGAGCGCCAGATCCGCAAGGCTCAGGAAATGGCCGATTGGAAGAAGCTATGGCATCAGCGTGGTGACAGTGGCAAGGGCCACATCAAGCGCGGGCTTGGCATCGCAATGTCCACTTGGGGTGGCGCTGGCCATCCGAGCGAATGCCGCATCAAGATCAACCCCGATGGCAGTGTGGAACTGGAGCAGGGAACTCAGGATCTCGGAGTCGGTACTCGCACTGTTGTTGCAATGGTAGCTGCCGAATCGCTAGGTCTTACCGTGCCCGATATCAAGGTGAAGATCGGTGACAATGCTTACCCGGTGAGCGGCCCCTCGGGCGGTTCGACCACGGTTGGCGGCGTTTCATCTTCTACTCGCAAGGCTGCCGTGAATGCTCTCGAAGAGTTGTTTGCCAAGGTAGCGCCTGCTCTCAACGCCGACCCAGCGAATCTCGAAGCTGTCGGTGGCAAGATTCAGGTAAAAGGCGATCCAAGCAAGTCGATGGCCTGGAAGGCTGCCTGCCAGAAGTTGGGGGTGAGCTCCATCTCGGCAACCGGTAAGAACGACCCGAAAAACCCGATGGGTTTGAATACTCAGGGTGCTGGCGGTGTTCAGATTGCAGATGTCAGCGTTGATACCGAAACCGGTGTGGTGAAGATGAACAAGATGGTTGCCGTGGCCGATTGCGGGTTGGTTGTGAATCCCAAGACCGCAGAGAGCCAGGTTTATGGCGGCATCATCATGAACATTTGCGGTGCGCTGATGGAAGAGCGCGTGATGGATGAAACTCTTGGTCGAGTGCTGAATGCTGATATGGAGTTCTACAAACTGGCCGGCATTAAAGACATCGGCGAGATTGTGGTTCACATGGATGTGCATCCCGATAACGACAAGCGTGGAGTGATTGGCTTGGGCGAGCCCTCGGCGATCTCAACAATTGCCGCCATCTCCAATGCAGTTGCCAATGCGATTGGCGTTCGTGTACCACGTGTTCCACTAAGCCCGGATCACGTTCTCAGTGCGCTTTACGGAAAGAACATGGAAAGGAGCCGCGCCTAATGAATCAGTTTTCTTATGTCAACGCTACGACCTTAAAGGAAGCCACCGCAGCGCTCGGTTCTTCCTGGTCTGAGGCTGTGGTACTTGCTGGCGGAACCGATGTCTTGAGCCTGATGAAGGACTACGTGATGAGCCCGGCTCGCCTCGTCAACATCAAGAACATCAAAGAACTCGGTGGCATTTCGAAGTCCGGGACCGGCCTTCGCATTGGCGCGACTGTCACCTTTGATGAACTCGCGAGCAACGCAATGGTTCGCCAGATGTTCCCGAGCCTGAGTCAAGCGGCGCTTGGCGTGTCGAGCCCTCAGATTCGCAACATGGGTACTGTTGGCGGCGACCTTTGCCAGCGCCCTCGTTGCTGGTACTTCCGGCTGGGGCATGGCGTTCTTGGCCAGAAGGACGGCAAGAGCCTGGTGGCTGAAGGCGAGAACAAGTATCACGCAATTTTCCCTGAAGGCGCTGCTCATTTTGTGAGTGCTTCGAGTCTCGGGCCTGCCCTGGTTGCTTTGGGCGCCAAGGTGAAACTGGTGAGCGCTTCGGCTAGCCGGGAAGTCGACGCTGCGAAGTTCTTTGTCGCGCCACAATCGAACACTGCACGGGAAATCGCTCTCCTGCCAAATGAAATCCTGACGGAAATCGTGATTCCGGCTGGTGGCAAGAATGCTACCTACGAAGTGCGCCAGAAGGATGCACTCGATTGGCCACTTGCTACTGCCAGTGTGAATCTGACGATGAAGGGCAATACCGTTTCTGCCGCGAGCATCGTTTTGGGCCATGTTGGGCCTACGCCTTATCATGCGGCCGGGGCCGAGAAGGCTCTGCTTGGCAAAACAATCACCGCTGATCTGGCAATGGCTGCTGGCGATGCTGCAGTGCAGGGTGCCAAGCCGCTGAGCCAGAATGCTTACAAGATCCAGCTTGCGCGTGTTGCTGTAAAGCGTGCGCTGCTGCAGGCTGCAGGGGTCTAAGGCATGGAGTTACCGGGAATCGTTCGTCTCGACCGCGATGACGACCGTTGCGCCAAGCTTCGCTGGAAGGGAATGTTTATCGAGGCGGAATGGGATCCTACCGTTCCGCACTCGAATGATCGCCTTTTCTGGTGCCACAATACGCAGAAATGTCTCGGGCCTGACTCGAAGGCTGTCGATGAGTACGATTGCAACGAGACACGTGCGTGTTATCAGCCGTTATAGACTTAGATTAAGGATTGAATCGATGAAAACGCTTCTTGGCTTCGCTCTTACCCTATCCATCGCCTCGGCCGCTACGCTGCCGACCGCGAAAATCTCTGGCTCCTATATTGAAGCGCGCAATGCCGACGTCTATACCGGTGCCTGCTATGCGAATTCTGAAATCAACCTGGTTGGCGATTTGGCCGTCATGGGATGGAAGATTGATGAAGGGTCGATCGATGGTGTTTCGCTGAAGGGGCTTGGTGTTGTGGGCGTCATTCGTGCGACTACAACTCTCGGCGATATCGCGAACCCCGTGAATCCAACCAAGAGCGTATTGATTGTGGATCAGAAAGCGACCTCGATCCAGCGGGCGGCTCTCATCAAGTTTGCCAAGCGGATGGGTGGCGACCTCTTTGCGGATGTAGTTTCTGTGGAAGTTCGGCCGATCAGCCTGACCTTTGCTGACAACAACATGCATACTGTGCGTGCCAAGCTGAGTGCTGGCGAATTGGCTTCGATTGAAACCCGACCGATTGTGACCTCTGATCAGATCTGCCGTCATGAATCTACCTACTACCCGCCTCTCACGCCGACATCGCATGCGATGGCTGGCTATACGCTTGCGAATACCTTTACGGGAAAAGGGTTGGGGACCAACTGGTCGATGCCGGAAAAAAGATCGGCCTTTGTTGCAAATTTCGAAATTCCTGTGCTAGACTAGTTAACGTTGAGCGAGTGGAACTTTAACGGATTCCAAAAGCTCCCAACCCCCCCTATATATTTCCCCAAATATATAGGGTCCGCACCCAAACAAAGACCCCCATGCGCGAGCATGGGGGCTTTGTTCTTCTGGCAATGAATTAGACGACGCCTAACTTCTGCGCAATCTTTTCCAGCAGTTGCCTGTCATTTACCGTGAACGCGTTCACAGTAGACTTGTACGCATCCTTAAGGCGGACAGCGACAACTCCGCCGAATGTGAATACTAATTCCTCAGTCGCCTTCAGAGGGCGCATAGGAACCGGGATCGGAGCAACCTTGGAGCCAGGGCCGTAATCGACCATTTTCTCACGAGGTAGTATGTTGACTCGTGCGGCTTCTTCCCGCAAAAGAGCCAATTGCTCTAATTGGGGTATGCCCTTTTCGTCTGGCAATACCATGCCATTTTTGTCAAACATCAGTACGACATCGTACAGGAAAGTGCGCTTGTTGGTGTTCCGGGCTGCCGGATCGAACCAGGATTTGACTGGACGATTCGGATCCCATTCGGGGGCCTCTTCGCCAGTGGCCTTGAAGTAATCATCCCGCGTCTGAAAAGACGGGAAAACATAAAGATCATTGATTGGAAACATTCCGTTGTCGCTCATTTGAACCTCGAGCTTCAATACTGAAAAGCGAAGAGAATCGAATTCTCCCGCCGATGCCACGATAACCACAGAGATTTAGCACTTGGAGCGGCTCGATTTAGAAGTAGTTGAAAACAGGGGAGATTGAGTTCAAAAATATTTCCAAACGCAAAACAGGACCCCGGTGAAAGCCGGGGCCCTGGAGATCTTTGCAAATGGAGTGCGGAAAGAGTCTAGTGATCTTTCTTCTTCTTGTGGTCGTCCTTGTGTTCCTTCTTGTCGTCCTTCTTCTTGTCGTCGGACGCAACAGCGGACAAGCCAAATACGAGCGCGAGGCCCAAGGTCATGGTCATGATTTTTTTCATTTTTTGTGTAGTCTCCTTCAGTGTCAGTTCCAAGTAGCTTATCTACTTAGATTCCATATCGTACTAGTGTGGCCAACCTTGAAGAATTCGCTCAATCTGGAAAAAACTTAACCTAAAGCTCTATTTGGCGTGGATTTCCTGAAGACTCCAGACGCGATTTGGGGTTGTCTGTTTGGCTTCCATCGCCTCTGCTGCGGCCTTCGCTGCTGACATGGTGGTGATACAAGGCACACGATATTGGATTGCCGCGCGGCGGATGGCCTTCTCATCGCCGAAGCTCACGCTACCCATCGTTGTATAGATTGCGAGCTGAAGGGCGCCGGTTTTCATCAGATCGACTGCATTTGGACGGCCCTCATTTACCTTGTAAACGATTTTGGAAGGTACACCTGCAGCATTCAGCGCGTTTGCTGTGCCACGTGTGGCGACAAACTGGAATCCAAATTCCTTAAGCTTGACGGCAATCGCAACTGCCTCAGGCTTGTGTTTGTCGTTGACGCTGATGAAGATGGTGCCGCTGGCTGGCAGCGGAACTCCCGCGCTCAACTGAGCTTTGCCGAAAGCTTCGCCGAAAGTATCGCCGACGCCCATAACTTCGCCCGTTGAACGCATCTCGGGGCCCAGCACCGGGTCGACACCGAGGAACTTGTGGAAGGGCAGGACGGGGCTCTTGACGAAGAACTTGGTGACGCTGAGGACTCCGCTCGTCCGGCCACCGGTGAGGTGGGCCAGATCTTTCAGTTTGTGGCCGAGCATGAGGCCGACCGCCACCTTGGGAAGCGGGATCCCGGTTGCTTTGCTAACGTAAGGAACCGTTCGCGAAGCTCGTGGGTTCACTTCAATGACGTAGACCTTACCGTCCTTGATTGCGTACTGAACGTTCATCAAGCCGACCACCTTGAGGGCGCGGGCTAGTTTTACGGTGTACTCTTCAATCGTCTTGAGATCGGTTTCGGTGAGTGAATAGGGAGGGAGAACGCAACTGGAATCGCCAGAGTGGATGCCGGCTTCTTCGATGTGTTCCATGATGCCCGAGATCAGAACGTCTTCGCTGTCGCTGAGACAATCGACGTCGACTTCGACGGCATCTTCGAGGAATCGATCCACGAGGACTGGGCGATCCTGCGAGAAGTGGACGGCCTCCTGCATGTAGCGCCGCACCATGTCCTCGTCGTAGGCGATGACCATAGCCCGACCGCCGAGCACGAAGCTGGGGCGAACCAAGACCGGGTAGCCGAT
>CANGVB010000249.1 GCA_947456995.1 Bryobacteraceae bacterium
CATCGCGGAGGAAGACGAGTTGGTGGCCGAGGCGCATGGCCTCGCGTAGATCGTGGGTGACGAAGATGATGGTTTTGTCGAGGGTGAGGATGAGGTCTTGCATCTCACGGCGGAGGATGGGGTCGAGGGCGGAGAAGGGTTCGTCGAGCAGAAGCAGGGGAGGGTTGCTGGCCAGGGCTCGGGCGATGGCCACGCGTTGCTGCTGGCCTCCGGAGAGTTGGTGAGGGTAACGGTTGAGGAGCGCGCTGTCGAGGCCGATGGATGTGGCGAGGGTTTCGACGCTGTCTGTGTGATGGTGGAAGCGGGCGATCTGCTGGCGGGCCGTCCAGTGAGGGAAGAGGCCGAGGTTTTGTGAGACGAAGCCGATGGAGCGGCGCAGGGTGAGCGGGTCGATTTCTTCGAGAGGCTTTTGGTTGAGGGTGATAGAGCCGCTGGAAGTAGCAAGGAGGCGGTTGATCAAACGCAGGAGAGTGCTCTTGCCGCTGCCGCTTCTGCCAAGCAGGACAGTGCGCTGGTTTGGTGGAATTTCTAGTGTGATGCCGGAGAGGATTCTTGTTGTGCCGCGGTTGAAAGCGACCTGGTTGAAGAGAATCATACCGGCATACGAACGATGAATGTGGTGCGGCCAGGAACGGAGTCAACTCGGATATCGCCTTTGTGTTGGCGGACGATTCGGTAGACGGTGTCGAGGCCAAGGCCGGTGCCTTCTCCTTGTGGCTTGGTGGTGAAGAAGGGGTCGAAGATTTTGGTAGCAATGTCTGAAGGGATGCCGGGGCCGTTGTCTGTGATCTCGACCACCACATGGTCCAAATCGAGGCGTGTTGAGACCGAGAGCTGAGGTTTTTTGTTTTTGGCTTTGTCTGCTTCCAGTGCATCGAGAGCATTGTCGATGAGGTTGGTCCAAACCTGATTGAGCTGGCCGCCATGCCCGCAGACGGCAGGGAGATCTTTGGCGTAATTGCAGACGAGTTCAATGCCGGATTTGAAGCGGAAGCTGAAGAGTGTGAGGGTGCTGTCGAGGTTCTGGTTGATATCGATTTCGGCGGCACCGGTACGATCCATGTAGGAGTAGCTCTTCATGGCAGTGACAAGGTCGCTCATGCGAGTGGTGGAATTGAGCATCTGCGCGAGAACTTGTTCCATTTCGATGGCAGCGGCGACGCGGTAAAGGGCGAGTTCGCGGATTTCGGGTGTCCAGTTTGCGGTGGCGGCATCGAGAGATTCTACTGTGAAGCCGGCATTGACGAAGGCGGGGGCGCCGCGCCAGGGGTCTTCGATTCCGATCGATTCGAGCCAGGTGAGGATTTCTTCTTCGAGGTCGCTTCGGGTGAGGGAGTCTATGGGTTGTTGATGGTGGACCGCCTCTGTTGCCTGAGTTTCAAAGGTGCGGACCTGGTCATAGGTTTCTTTGGAGAGACAACTGACGGCCAACTGATCGAGTGTGGAGCGATAACAATCAAAGATGAGCTTGGCGCTGGAACTGGCCTGGCGAGCGGCGGCGGCGGGGTTGTTGAGTTCGTGGGCGAGACCGGCGGAAAGCTTGCCGATGGCGGCGAGTTTGTCGGTTTGGTCGGAGACGCGGGTGGCTTCGCGGACGCGATCGGTGAGGATGGCGACGAGCTTGGGGATAAGTTCGGGCAGCTCCTGATAGAGCTCGGGGAAGTGCTTCTTGTGGAGTTGCAGTACGCGGAGAGGAGTTTGAGCGCGGGTGGACAGAGGGAAAGTCTTCATGCGCGAGAAGGGCAGGAATCCGCTGATCATGCCTGCGGACATGATGAAAGTGGGCGCATCGCCATTATCCGGGAGTACGTGGAAAGTGCCTTCGAGGATGAATGTCATCGACTCGGCAGGGTCGCCAGTGCGTGCGAGAAAGTCTCCGGCAGCAAAGGTTTGATAGTTGCCATGATCAAGAAGCCACTGGAGCTGGCAGTCGCTGAGATCAGAGAGCGCCGGAAAGCGGCGGAGTTCGTCGAAGGAAACCGGGCTGGACACGATACTTTGAGTATCCCCGAAATGGCCTAAGCGCAAGATGTCGCGTTAGGGATGCACTTGGTCCAACCCGGTACTATTGCAGGTAAGGATTGCAAGGCCAGAATTAGCGGTAGACCATGATCGTGGTGGAAAGACCGACATTGCCTTTCGCGTCGGTTGCTCTGCCTTGGAGTGTATAGCTGCCTCTGGCGAGTTTAGTTGTGTTCCATCGGATCGTGAAAGGCGCTGATGAAGATGTACCGACGACAGCGCCGTTTACCAAGAGCTGCACCCGAGTAACACCCACATTATCTGTGGCGGAGAAGGTGACGTTGAGATTGCCACTGACGAAGGTTCCAGCGGCTGGGCTGAGGATTCGAATCGCTGGTGCCTGTGTGTCGGCTACAGGGGTTGGGCCGGAAGATCCTGAGCCTGTTGAGGGTGGATTGAATGCCATTGCAAGCGCTTTGTTTGCATTGACTCTGCCATAGCCGAAAATCGGGTCGAGGCCAATTGCGCCAAGATCGTCCGAGGACGATTGCAGGATGGCAACGACCTGGGCTGGGGTGAGGTTCGGGTTGGTTGCAAGAAGCAGTGCGACGACGCCGGCGACGACCGGTGAAGAAAATGAAGTGCCGCAGGCGCTGCCGTAGGTGTTTCCATTAAAGGTGGTGAAGACGCAGCCCGGGGCTGATAGCGTGACGCGGGTGCCGGTAGTTGACCACGAGTAGATTGCGTCGTTTGGATCTGTCGCACTCACGGTGATGATGAAAGGGCTTGGTTCCAGAGTGCTGGAGGTGCCTGAATTGCCGGCAGAACTGACGACGACACCGCCTTTGGATTGGAAGTATTGTGCTGCCGAGCTTACGGTAGAACTGCCGATGACATCAAAGCTCATGTTGGCAACCCTGGCCCCACGATCTGCCGCCCAGTTCAAGCCTGCGGCGAGGCTTGAGTAGGTTGCGTATCCGGCAGTATCGGTAACACGAATGGGCATGATCAAGGAGTTCCAGGAAACGCCCGCAACGCCGATACCGTTGTCGCTTAGCGCTGCTGCGGTGCCGGCAACTTTGGTGCCATGACCGTGCACATCTCGTGAATCGGAATTGTTATCGAAAAAATTCCAACCGGAAACCAGTTTTGTGGAGAGGTCAGAGTGTCCCGGGTCGACACCGGTGTCGAGAATCGCAACCTGGATGGTGCCGCTGCCTTTGGACGTGAGCCATGCACTTGGAGCCTGAATCTTTGGAAGGTGCCATTGGCTGGAATAGGAGGGGTCGTTTGGGGTGACCTGCACGGGCGGCAACAGCATATCTGATTCAGTGAACTGGACTTCGGCCCTGCCACGGAAGGCGTTGGCGATGGCATTTGCATTTGCGGTGGGGGGGAGTTCTACGACATGGATAGGTAAAGCTCCAATCTGACGCGAGCTTTTGGCTCCCAGGCCATTGATCACGGACTGGGCTTGAGCTGGCAGCACATTGGAACGGAAGCCCACAAGGAGCCGGCCCGGTACTGGTGTTTGGGCGAAAGCAAGGGTTGTAAAAGAAAGAAGAAATATTGAGGGGACGAGAGATTTCATGATGGGAGTCGGAGTTTGACCGTTAAACAGCTATCGGCGTTACATTGAATTTGGGTTGCGAGGGTTTCCCTTACTTGCCTGCCTCAATCGCTTTACGCCTGACCATGCAACCGAAGCATAGTTGCAGTACGTTGAGGCTAGAGTGAGATGACAGATACACGGGTTGCCTGAGGCGCCAGGCAATCGATGTGATGCGGATGCACGATAGTGGCAGAACCCGCAGCAGCTTCACCTGGGCCTCAAGCGCTGGAAATTAGCGACGCTGCAGAGGCAAGCCTGGCATGGGAGCACGGTAGCTGAAGCCGCCCATGATGGACCATTGTGGGGTAGAGTTGGCGACAGTTTTTGCAACGGACATATCGAACTGGAAGTTGCCTTTGATTTGTCTGGCCCAGCCGAGCTGGGCGATCGAGAGGGAGTCTCTTTCGAGGCTGAGGTTCGATAGCCTGTAGAACTCGACGTAGCCTTTGAAGCCTGCCACAAGGTCGTGGCCGAGGGACACGGTGCTATCGCGCTCCAAAAAGCGTTGGCGGTCCTGGGTGAGGTACATGTAGTTGAAGTTTCCGCTTAGGCCCCAGCCACCCTCAAAATCTTTGGACCAGCACAGCTTCATCTTTGGATCTAAGGTTCCGCTGGTTAGATTGGATGCCCCGAGCGGCTCGCTGAGCTGGCCAATTACGGCGAGCTGAGGGAGGAATTGTTTTTCGTGCCAGGCGAGGTACTTCATGCCCACCTCAAGGTCGTTGTGACCCTGGTTCAGGCGTTGCCCGTCGTTATTAAAGAAGCGATTGCGTACATAGCCGTCTGAGGAATACCGAATTTCGAGGCGCCTGGTAAGACCCAAGCGCAGCAGGGGATAAGGAAAAGTAACCGAACGGGCTCTTCCTTCTTTGATGGTTTCCCAGGTGACTGCGAAGCCTGTTTCGAGTTGGTACCAACCAGGGCGGACAGTTCCAGCACTTTCGGTGAAGTCTGGACGATCGGTGACCATCTCATCATCCTCCACGGGTGCGAGGGCTTTGGGCAGAATTGATTTCGCCTCAGGACTTTGAGCGAGGATGGCAGTGGCGAAAGCGCACAGAATACCGGCGCGGGCGATGGGGGATCCCAAAAGCATGAAGTGTTCTCCAAACAGGTTTTTTGATTTGAGACCCATATCGCCTCGAAGAAGGATGACTTGAGCGAGCAGGCTTATAGTTAGCAGAGTTTAATTTTTTTCAAAATTGTGAAGCGATTCCGATAAGGAGGTTGGATTAGTGATACCGAATTGGAGCAACAGGATGCTGAAGCAGTTTGCGTTAAGGACAAGAATTTTGATTTTGAGTGGCTCAGGCGCAGCCTTGACGCTGGCTCTTGGCATTTTGGGTTGTTGGGCCCTGGGCGAAAGTCAGGCGGCGATGTCGAAGGCCATGGTGTATATGCAGGCGATCCGAAACCAAACAGATGCCGACATGATGCACGACGCGATCCGCAGCGATGTGCTGGAATCGCAGTTGCTGCCTGAGGGAGCTGATGCAAGTGAAGTATCGAAGTCCCTGGCCGAGCACGTGGAACGCATGGCCCGAGTGATGAAAGAGAATGGGACGTTGCCAGTAAGTGAACGTGTGCGGAGCCTAATTGGGGCCGCCGAGGAGGAGTTGCAGCACTATGCCCGATCTTCCAGGCGAGTGCTGGAGGGGCGGTCTATCTCAAGAGCCGAAGTCGAAGCCCGGAAGCCTGATTTTGAACAGCGGTTTAAGGTGCTGGAAGGCAAGATGGAAAGCTTAAGCGACTCTCTGGAGCAAAGTGCGGCGAGCAGCCGTGCCGAGGCTGAGGCCTTCTTTACGACAATGAAATGGATTGTGGGAGGGCTGACAGCGCTTGTGGTTGGGGTTTTGGTGGTAATCGCCATTTGGTTGAGCAGCTTTATCAGTGCCTTGCTTGGCCGGCTTACGGGACGGCTTGCGTCGAGTCTTGAGACGGTGAATCAGGTTTCGAAAGAATTGGCCTCATCGAGCTCTGCCATGGCAGCAAACCAGGAAGAACAGGCGGCAGCGATTGCCGAGACTTCTGCGACGAGTGATTCCGTAAGTCGTGGCGTGGTGGAGTCTTCTCAGCGGTGCCGGCAGGTGAGCGGTGAGATGCGCGGATTGAATTCGCACATGATGGGGTCGAGCAATGTGGTTCATGAGCTGGAAACGCGCATGGGCGAAATCGAAGTGTCGAATCGGAATGTGGCAGAGATCATGAAGGTGCTCGATTCGATTGCCTTCCAGACGAATATCCTTGCGTTGAACGCATCAATCGAAGCAGCCCGAGCTGGACAAGCGGGGGCGGGTTTTGCCGTTGTTGCCGATGAAGTGAGAGCGCTGGCGCAAAGAGCCGCCGATGCGTCGCATCAGATTAGTGGGCATGTAACGGATTCGCTGGAGAAAGCCAGCCAGGGAACCGGCCAGCTGACGCTGGTGATGGATGCCTTTGCCAAAGGTTTGGAGGCTACCGAAAGAGTTACCGAGAGTACAGGGAGTCTTCAGGTGGAGTCTGACC
>CANGVB010000250.1 GCA_947456995.1 Bryobacteraceae bacterium
GATTTCGCCGTATCCACTCCCGCCATCGCCAGAAAGTCCACAATATTGCCGCCCCCCGCATACACACTGCGCGCCTCGCCGCCTCCCCCATCCATCGTCTTCATATCCGCCAGCAGCAACGCCTCAGGAAAACGCTTGCGAAACGCTGGCACAACATTTGCCACTCCCTGCGTCTTCAGCAGCGGCGTCCCCATCTCGACGATATCCACGCCGGCTGCCAGCGCCGCCCCAGCAATCGACAGCCCCAGATCGATCGTCCCAACATCCACCGAAATCTGAAACGAAAGCCGGCTCCGCAATCGCTCCACCACCCGCGCAGAACTCGTTTGTACCGGCCTCTGCCCACACATTACCCCAGCCACACCAAACAAAGCCCGCCGGCTCATCTGCCCATACAAATGATGATCCATAATCGCTGCTCCTCGAATGCCCTAACTCTATACCAGACGAAGCTTACCAATCACGACCAGCGCCCCCACAGTCGCACTCTTACCCCACTGCCGCGAGCAGCAAAGCAGCAACCGGTGCGGATCACTCTCGAGCACCTCGGCTTGTTTCGAATCGGCCTCAAATCCAGGCACACCTCCGGCGAGGCCAACGCAATCTCCAAATTTCCAGAGCGACTCTGAAACTACATCTTCAATCGGCAAGCCATCACCTCCGTATCTCGACACACAGGCGATGAATCAGTTGGTAGAGGGCAACCCGTGCCTGAGGCACATTCCGGGCAACAACGATCAGGCCGTGAATCAGTGTCTCGATCCACAAATCCTGACGCTCCTCAGTCTTCTTCTCCTGGGCAGCCGTCCTCCGGTCCCCCACAAACGGCGAGTCAATCATCAGGGAAAACATACTCGCCCAACACCCTACCAGCCCCAACCCCAACAAAAAAAAGCCCAAAACTTTTTCAACATTTCTGATAACGCCCTTCCGGCCGGGCGACATACCGGATTGCCACTTGCTCCTCTACCCGCCCCCCAGCCAGGTCCCCGGGCTCTATCGTTACCCGTGTCCCCGGCCTGTCCTGTCACCCATGCCGCTAGGCCAAAGTGTTACCCATGTGCCGGAGTGTTCAAGGGTGGGGATGCCAAGCCGATCAACCCCATCCGTAAAGGTGGGGATAGCAACTTCAACCGGCAACTCTACTGAAAACAGGGATCAAAGCCAAAAGGCAGCATCCCCCATTCACTCACAACCCCGCCCGGGACAGTCCAAAACAACGCCGGGCCAGCTCTTTGACATCCTGCCAGATACGCTAAAAACCAACCAAAGCCAGAGCTGTGTCTAGGATCCTGCTAGCGGTGAATTCTTAAGGCAAAGCCACTAAGGTCCAAGTAAGCGGTGCCTTCTAATAACCTGTGCGACTTAGCACAGCTCTGAGTACATTTACGGATTGGCAGAATCTTCAATCCACCGCACACTGTCCATACAATGCAGTTCCTTGTAATCGTTCTACTCACACTCTCTCTGCTCAGCGCTGCCACGCCCCCTACTAACTTCACAGAATCTCAAGTGGCCACCGGCCTCTCCAGCCCCACCGCCATGGCCTTTGCCCCCGACGGTCGCATCTTCATCACCCAGCAAGGCGGCGCTCTCCGTATCGTTCAGAACGGCAGCCTCGTCGCAACCCCCGCCATCACCCTCACCGTCGATCCGAGCGGCGAACGCGGCCTCCTCGGTCTTGCCTTCGACCCGGACTTCGCCACCAACAACTTCATCTACCTCTACTACACGCGAACCTCCACCCCACGCAACAACCGCGTCAGCCGCTTCACCCTCTCCGGCAACACCATCAGCCCTTCCACCGAAGTTGTGCTCCTCGACCTCGATCCCCTCACCTCCGCCACCAATCACAACGGAGGAGCCCTTCACTTCAACACCGATGGCAAGCTTTACATTGCCGTTGGCGACAATGCCACCGGCTCGAATGCCCCTTCTCTCAACACCATTCACGGCAAAATGCTCCGCATGAACAAAGACGGCTCCATCCCAAGCGATAACCCCTTCTTCGCCACCACCACCGGCAACAATCGCCTGATCTGGACCACCGGCCTCCGTAACCCCTTCACCTTCTCCGTACAGGAAACCACCGGTCGCATCTTTATCAATGACGTCGGTCAAAACAACTGGGAAGAAATCAATGACGGCATCGCCGGCGCTAACTACGGTTGGCCCAGCACCGAAGGAGCAACCAGCAACCCGGCCTTCCGCGGCCCAGTCTACACCTACAATCACGCCAATCAGTTCGGCGGCGGCTTCAGTTGCGCCATCACCGGCGGAGACTTCTACAACCCCTCCAACAATACCTTCCCCGCCACCTACACCGGCCGCTACTTCTTTGCCGACTACTGCGGCGGCTGGATTGCCACTTACAATCCCTCATCCAACACCGCTGCCCCCTTTCTCACCGGAGCCAACAGCATTGTCGACATCCGCACCAACTCCGATGGGGGCCTCTACTACCTGGAGCGCGGCAACAACGGCCGCCTCATGCGCATCGCCTACACAGGCCCGCTAGCCCCCACCATCTCCACTCATCCTCAAAACCAGTCAGTCCCCACCGGCCTCAACGCCACATTCACGGTAGTCGCCAACGGCAGCAACCTAAGCTACCAATGGCAGCGCAACACGATCGATATCCCGTCCGCAACAAGCGCCTCCTACACGCTCAATAACGTCAGCCTCGGCGATTCAGGCGCACAGTTCCGTGTAATCGTAACTAACCCAACCGGCAATATCACCAGTAACCCGGCCACGCTCACCGTCACCACCAATCAACCCCCGGTGCCCTCCATCACCGCCCCAGCCACCTTCATCGGCGCTCAAACCATCAACTTCTCCGGTGGCGCAACAGACCCTGAATCCGGCACCCTCGCCCCCTCAGCCCTGAGATGGCGAGTCGACTATCTCACCGGCGCGGCCGTTCGCCCCTTCGTCCAGGAATTCACTGGTGCCGGCGGCGGCTCCTGGCTTGTGCCACAGGTCACACCTTACACGCTTACCAACGTCTTCTTCCGCATCTACCTCACAGCCACAGATCCACAAGGCAACAGCACCACAATCTCACGCGACGTTGCACCACAAGTGGCAACACTCACGCTGCAAACCAACCCCTCGGGCCTCATCTTCACCATCGACGGCCAACCGGCCACCGCCCCACAGTCCTTCCCGGCCGTAGTCAATCTCATCCGCCCCATCGGCACATCCACGCCTCAAGGCTCAGGCTCAACCCGCTACAACTTCCTCAACTGGTCAGACGGAGGAGCCATCACGCACGACATCACCGTCCCGGCAACCAACACCACCTATACAGCCAACTTCCAAACCCAGTACCAACTCACCACCAGCGTGAACCCTGCTTCAGCGGGCAGCATCACCCCCTCCGCCTTCTACAACGCAAACTCGGTCGTCAACCTCATCGCCACACCTGCCGCCGGCTGGCAGTTCAGCAACTTCACCGGCCCAGCCAATGGGGCAACGGTAACGATGGATGCCCCCAAAACGATTACCGCCAACTTCACCCCCTATCCGGGAATGCTCGCCCTCACCATCCAGTCCAAAACCGGCTCCGGTGAGCAACGCATCTGGACACTCAACATCACCAACCTCGGCCAGGGCCCGGTGATCAATGCAAGGCTCAACAGCATTGCCATCACACCCATCGGCACAGCCCAAATCTCAGTCGCGACGCCCCTCCCGCTCACTCTCGGTAACATTGCCCCCGGTGCCAGCATCTCTATCCCTGTAACGCTCAACTGGCCCTTGAGCACACCGCCCACCAGAGCCCGCATGTTCTTCTCACTGAGCGGCGACTTCAACCACGCGTCCACTGTGACGCTCAACAACCTCTTCCGTTAATCAAGGATGCCCCCGATGCGAACACTTCTGCTTCTCCTTCTGGCCAATACAACTGCGGTCGCCCTGCCAATACTGACGCTCCCCAACAGCGCCTCAGTCTTCGCCGCAGCCCCCAATAATACGCTGCTCATTCCCTTCTCCCTAACGCCTGACGCAACCAACTATGTCGTAATCAACAGCGTCCAGGGCACAGTCACTCGAAGTCCAGGTGAGATCTACTCGATTCTCGATATCTTGAGTAACTTCGTCTTCAACAACGCCTACGCATTAGCCCCCGGCGGCCCTGCCTGGACAGATACATTCACTCCAAACCTGGTGGGAACTACTGCCGGTGCCATTGGCTCAATCGCATTCCCGGCCAGCGCCACACCCGGCCCGGCCAGCGGCAACCTCATCATCGGCTACGAGCTCTTCGATCTCGACCCCTTCGTCGATTCAGCCGCCATCAGCCTGGGCAACAATACCCTGACGACACTCTTTACCGTCAACATCGAGGCACCCACATCCATCCCGGAGCCCGGCACATTCGCCGTCATGGGACTGAGTTTACTCGTCTTCTGTATCAGCCGCCATAGCGCAGCAAGAGCAACGTCGCATCGTCATGCGGCTCAACACCCTCCAGAAAGTCGGTGAGCGCATTGCGCAACCCATCATGCAGCCCTTGCAACTTCAGTTGAGCATTCGCAACCACTGCCTCAGCGATCCGTTCACGGCCAAAGAACTCCTGCGGCCCGCGCCGCCCTTCCTCAACTCCATCACTAAACAGCACCAGAGTATCTCCGGCCTGAAGCTGCACTTGCTCAAGCGGATAAGTCGCCATCTCCAGCAACCCAATCGGGAATCCATCCTGCTCAAGCGACTCAAGGTCCAGCCCGCGCAAAAGAAAAGGCCGCGAATGCCCCGCATTGACAAATCGCATCAATCCATCGGCATCGATGGAGCACGCAAACATCGTCGCGTATTTCTCACCAGCCGTCCGCTCCAGAAGAAATCGATTCAGCCGTGGCAGCCATTCATCCAGCCCAGCCCCAGAACTCGCCGCCTCAAGCAAAACACCTTGCAGCAGCGACGCCAGCAAGGCAGCGCCAACACCTTTCCCAGAGACATCGGCTACTGCAGCGAGCCAGCTTCCATCCGGTCGCTTCAGCACGTCATAGAAGTCGCCTCCCACCTGGTGTGTAGGAATCGATGAGCCCACCGCCGTGAGGAATCCTTCAGTCGCTAACTTGCGTGGTAACAAGTTAGCCTGAATCGTCCTGGCTAGTGCCAGCTCTTGTTCCAACCGGTGCCGCTTACGCTCTTCTTCCAGCAACCGGGCATTCTCAAGAATCGTCGAAGCCTCAAGCGCCAGCGTCTGCAGAAGTTCCCGGTTCCCCTGCTGATTGACAACCTCAGACAACCGGGAATCCATGTAGATCAGCCCCACGGTGTCATCCATCGTGGCCGCCATCGTCTCCCCTGCCCCCACACTGCCACGCAGCCGCAGCAACGGCACACACAGTACACTTCGCAAATCGAGTCCACCGAGAGAATCGTTAAACCGCGAAGACCAGTCTGCAAGAGGGTCGAACTGAAAACTCAGCAGATCCTTCCGCTCTTTAAGCGCACGCTGAATCAAGGACAGTGGCACAGGCAACTGCCCGGCATCAATCGGACGGCCAGCCGCATCCCGGCCTAATTCCACCCGCATTGCTCCGGATTCTTCAAGCAGCAGAAATCCCCGCTCACAACCTGTTACCGTCAACGCCGCCTCAATCACCGCAGCAAGAACATCATGGGTCGACATGGCATGTTCAAGACTGCGAGCCACCTCCGTCAAAGCACGCAGCTTCGATAACTCGGAACTCCCCGCGCCGCCACTGCCTGGCATCCGTCCGATCAGCTTGCGGATCTCGGCTTCACTCTTCTCAACGACAATTAGTCGATAGCCATCTTCAAGCCCAAAGTCGATGACATCCCCACCCGAAAGCTTCTGCTCTTTCACTACGCGCACTTCATTCACCCGCACCCCATGCAGGCTCTCGAGATCTTCCAGCCAGATATCCGAACCACGTTCGGCAATCACAGCATGTTTGCGCGATACACGACTGTCACGAAGGATCAGATGATTCTCGCTATGCCTTCCCATTGAAAACGGAAAGTGATCCAGAGGCACCTGGATCGCATTACCCGAAGGATTCACTACAGTAAGTTCGTAGGGCACTAAGC
>CANGVB010000251.1 GCA_947456995.1 Bryobacteraceae bacterium
CGAAAAATACGATGAAGCAGGGTGAGCAGATAGCGAGTAACGACAATGATCGCGATCAGGTTGAAGACGTTGGGAATGTAGGCAATGAAGTCGTCAAAGATCCGCTTGAAGGGAAAGAGCACTACATCGACGATCCAGTGGCCTGCTGATTCAGTCTCTTTGTACAGTTCAAGAACGAACGAAATGTAGCGAATGAAACCGATGGCGATGATGAGCCATTTGAAGACTGTGAGTGCGGTGGAGACTCTCGAAGCAATCCGGTCTGCTTCCAGGATTTCATGTGCCTTTGCGGCAAGACCCTCTTTTTTGACTCGACGCCAGACCTGAATTTTTCGCGTTGCCCAGGACTGCAACCAGTTCAACAAAAGAACGAGCGCCACGAACAGAATCGTGGCGCCCAATGAAGGCCAAAAATGCAGAGGTAGAACGATATCGCTCACTGTTTAATAATTGTGCCATCCCGGCGGCGTACTTCGCCCCATCCGCCGTTGAGGCTTTTCTTTTCTCCGCTTTCGCCAAACCCAAACGGATACTTCTTGGCGGCAGTTTCATTGATTTCGATTCCCCAGCCTGGAGCCTCGCTCACATACATATAGCCGTTCTTGTGTTCGGGCACACCAGAGAAAACCTCGCGTACGCGCTCATTGAAGGCAGAGTATTCCTGGATGCCAAAATTGGGGATCGTCAGGTCGAGCGTCGCGTTTGCGGCATGCCCGATCGGGGAAACGTCGCCAGGGCCATGCCAGGCCGTTCTCACGTTGAAGGCTTCGCAAAGTGTTGCGAGCTTACGGGCCGGAGTGAGGCCGCCGATCATCGAAATGTGAACACGGATGAAGTCAATCAGTCGCTCACTTACCAGATCCATCCACTCGAGGGGATGAGTGAAGAGTTCGCCCATAGCGAGTGGAGTTGTGGTGTGCTGACGAATGCGCCGGAACCAGGCAACATCTTCAGGACTCACCGGATCTTCCCAGAAGAAGAGTTTGAACTGTTCAATGTCTTTGCCCATCTGGAGAGCCTGTGTCGGGTGGATGCGCTCGTGGGTGTCGTGGAGGATCTCGATGTCGGGGCCAAGCTCTTTACGTACCGCTTCAAAAAGCTTGATGGTTCGCGAGATGTAGGCTGCCGGCTCGTAGAATGGGCCATTAAATAGACTGGTTGCGCCACGGCTGCCACTGCCCTGCCCTGCACCATAAGCAGCCTGGCCGGGGATCCCGACCTGGACGCGGACATAGCGTTGCCCCTCGGAGACAAGCCTCTTAGCCTGATCGACGCATTCAGAAATTTCAGCGCCTGAAGCGTGTCGGTAAGTGTCGACAGCCTCGCGTACTTTGCCACCCAGGAGTTGGTAGACAGGCATTCCTGCCTGACGGCCTTTGATATCCCACAGGGCCTGATCGACGCCAGAAATCGCGTTGTTCAGGACTGGTGAATTGCGCCAGTAGCTGGAGTTGTAGTTAGCCTGCCAGATGTCGTCGATACGATCTGCCGGCTTGCCGATGAGAAAGGGCTTGAGGTATCGATTGACGGCTTCAACCACAAGGTCGGCACGCTGCGTGTAGGTGCCGCAACCGTAGCCGTAGAGGCCATCCTGATCGGTCAGAATCTTTACGACAACCAGGCGCAGACCGGCTGGAGCCGTTGCAATTACCTGGACGTCTTTAATCTTGGGGCTGGGCATGCCCTTACGGGCTTGCCAGGCGATTGCCTCAGCAGGAACATACGATGCGAGGGCGAGTTTTACGAGGTCACGACGCTTCATGGCGGCTAGAGCTTCTCCTGTGAAAGTGTGCGCTTTAGCGTCTCCAGTTGGTCCTGGAGTTTTCGTCCTCGCGAGACAAGACTGACAACATAAATGGCAAGGATGAGCCAGGCGGCCGCAAAGCCGTAGAACATGTAGGTGAAGTTACGTTGGTCCATGGTGAATATGAAAAGCGCGTAACCAAGCTAACACAGCCTTAAGAGTTTGGGGAGGGGGCGCGCACGGGAATCAGTTCGAGATCGTCGATGAAATTGAAATCGCGGTGATTGAGGATGCTGAGAAGCTGTTGGTGGCGGTGGTGGCAATCCAGAAGTCGGGTTCGCTGATCGGAGCATTCGCTCTGGACAATGCAGAGATGACCATCGCCATTAACTTCAGGTTATCGTGAATAGGCGAGGCGACGCAGACCTTCGATCTCGCGCAAAGTCTCTTCCTGTCGCAAGCGTAAAGTAACCATAACTACGCAAAGCAGCAGGAAGGCAATGAAGTTGTGATAGGTCATTCCTTCCATGGCCGGATCGATATTGCCGCCACCGGTTCTAAAGCTCATGACAGCACCCGGATGCTGCGTTCGCCACCAGTCGATGGCTTTGTAGCAGATGACGACACTGGCGAAGGCGAACACATTCAAGACGCCGGTTACACGCAAGCGCTCGCTTGGGTCTGGAATCATGTTTCGCATCATGAGATAGCCAGCATAGGTCAGAGCAGTAATGAAAGCCCAGGTGAGGCGGGCGTCCCAGGTCCACCAGATTCCCCAGATGATTTTGGCCCAGATCATTCCGGTGGCGAGGCCTACAAAGGTGAAGGCTAAGCCAACTTCAGTAGCAGCGACAGCAAGCGAGTCTGCCCGGTTGCTCTTGCTGCGAATCGCAACCGCACTGGCGATACCGGCAACGAGGAAGGACAGAAAGCAGGTCCACCAACTGGGGATGTGAAAGAACATGATGCGATAGATCATTCCCTGCGCCGCTTCATCCGGCAGTACAAGCAGCATCGTGTAAAGATTTCGCACGAGATAGAGCCCACTGGTGAGGCCGACGGCAAGCAGGATTTTGTCAAACATGTAGATCTGGTTTTAGTCTACAAGGATTGTGTCGATCAGACCGAGTGCAAGAGTGGTAAAAATCACATCGAAACCTACCAGAAGCCGCACCCAAATCAGGTCGTCGCCCTCCGGCACTTTCCCGACGCTCACGATATTGGTGAGGTACATCGCTGCCGCCAGTGCCGGGATGATCATCGGATAGAGGATCACGGGGAGCATCAGTTCCCGCAACCGCAAATTGACAGTCATTGCAGCAAAGACCGTACCCAGGATCGCGATCGCCCACGATGCCAGCAGACAGATGCCGATCAGCCAGAGCGGCAACTGGAAAAGGTTGATGTTGTAGAGCACGCTGAAGACAGGAAGGCAGACGGCTTCGATCATCAGAATGAAGAGCAGGTTTGCGAAAGTCTTGCCCAGCATCAGCGCCGAGGCGGGTACTCGATTGACAAGAAGTACATCCAGGCAATCGTTGGATTGCTCGCGCAGAAAACTACGGTTCACCAGTAGGACTCCCGAGAAGGCAAAGAGAATCCAAAGCAAGCCGCCACTGATTTCGCGAATCTGTTCGCTGGTGGGGTCGATTGCAAAACTGAAGAGGATCAGCACAACCAGTGCGAAGGCGAGCGACGCGTTGAGCGCTTCTTTACCGCGAAGCTCCATGCGGACGTCTTTGAGGAAGATCTGCCAGGATTGCCGCAGCATCAGGAGATGGCTCCGTAGGTGCGGTAGAGCCAGGTGCTGTCGGTGAGCATTTCCTCCGGCCGGGGCCCCACGTAGGCCAGCTTGCCGCGCTCAAGAAACAAGATCCGCGTGGCGAGAGCCATCGCTTCGGGAATCTGGTGGGTAGAAAGCACGATGGTGCATTTGCGAGCAAGAGCCTGCGCGAGCAAGGTCTGCAGAAGCGCGGTGGCCTTGTCGTCTAGCGAGGTGAAGGGTTCGTCCAGCAGTAACAGCTCTGGCTCGCCCATGAAGGCACGGGCCAGGGCAAGGCGCTGCCGCATGCCGCGCGAATACTCCCGCAAGGGAGCGTCGGCAACGTCTTTCAGGTTCACCCGCTCGAGCCATTCTTCGACATTGATTGGCACTGTGGCGAGGCTGGCAAAGAAGATCAGGTTCTCACGGGCGCTGAGTTCGTCATAGACACCAATACCGTGCCCCAGCATGCTGACGCGGCGAGTAATGTCGAGGGTGCCTTCAGTCGGCCGCGACAGGCCAGACATTAGGTGGATGAGTGTTGTCTTGCCGGCACCATTGCGGCCCAGCAGAGCGACACAATCACCAGCTTCAAGGGTGAAGTTGAGATTGCGCAGGGCAGGAAAATTGCCGAAGAACTTCGAAACTTTGCTGGCGGAGAGGACGCTCATTGCAGGGCCATCAAGCAATCGTCGAAGGCTTCTGCAATAGATAAACGAAGCCAATCGCCAGGGCCAGCATGGTCAGGCCCACGATCCACCACATACGGTCGTGAATCTTCGGAGGGATAGCCTGTGGCTCAGGCATGCTGCTCTCGTCAGCCTCAAGCGCACGCAGCGAGCCGGTACCAGTGATTTCGATCTCGTAGTCAGCCTTGGTGAGAGCGTAGACCTCTGCCTGGGTTTGAGGCTCTGCGCCGAGATCTTCAAGACCTTCGCCGCTGAGCTTTACTCCGCTGGGCGTAACCAGACGTGTCTGGCCTTCTTTGTCGTTCATTGGGTGAAGGATGCGGCCGCGAAACTTACCCGGAGACGTCACCGGCAAGGTGTACTGCATATCGAAGCGGGATTCGCCGGGCTTGATCGGGTAATCCACCTTGAAGACGTTTGCAGGCCCGGCAGGATCGGCTTGCTTGGACACAGGCATGTTGCCGGGGCCGGAGACACGAAGCTGGAGATTCTCTTTGCCTTCGGGAGACAGGAAGAATCTAAAGGTGCCGTTCACCGGGTCGACAAAACTAGCGTTCCCGCTATTGCGGAAAATGATGCTCTCGTTGATCGAGAGCTTGTCGCCCGAGGGTTCCACCAGCATCATGTGTTGCACGATCTTGGTGGTGCCGTTCTGCTTGGTGGTGTTGTAGATCTCGATTTCAACGCCAGACCCATTAGAGCCAGGATTGAGCAACTTGTTGTAAGTGACGCCGTCGAAGATCGCCTGCATGAGCAGGGGCCCATCGACGCCTTGGGCAAACTGAAATTTGCCATCATCGCCAGACTTGGTGTTGCCTGCAGGCATCATGCCGCCGTCGCCCAGACGCATCAGAACAATCGGGACATCAGCCGCTGGTTTGCCAGTGGTTTTATTGACTACGGTTCCATCAATTGCAAACAGTGTTGCCGCACAGAGAAGGAGAAGGGATTTCATTTCGACGCTCCAATGCTGGCTTTGAGTGCATCCACATCGGCCAGTACCTGGGCGAGTTCGCTCTGGAGGCTGTGTTTCGATTTGGCGTAATCCTCATCCGACAGCTTTCCCAACCTCAACTCAAACTGGAGATCCCGAAGGTTTTCATAGATGCGCGCTTTGCGCTCGTCGAAGATCTTGAAGGGGTTTTCAGGAGGAAGCTTGGGAAGATCCGCTTCACGGATGAACAGACTAAGGGCAAGCACGAGGAGCGTGAGCCCGATGGCAATAGCGATGATCATGAGGGCGGTCTAGGATTCCATTCGATCGAGTTCTTTTGCCGCCGTCGACTCGTAAGCCGCGAGAGCGGTTGCTTCTACAGGTACTTCAGGCGGGGGCATTGGGTTACGGAAGCGCTTGATATAAACGCCGACTGCAATCAGACCAATCAAGGCAGCAAAACCCGGCATCAGCCAGCCGAGCAAACCAAAGCCAGTAGTTTCAGGTTCAGCCAATGCCTTGCGGCCTTGTTCTTTTACGAAGCGCCCGACGATGTTCTGATCACTGGCACCCATGGTCTGGAGCTGCTTGATCTTCTGCTTGGCCGGAAAGGCATAACCACAGGCAATCATCGAACAATCGCCGACCGAATTACGGCAGCTTCCACACAGGCAGGCCAGCTTCATGCCGACGCGCTTGATCTCGGGAGAGATGAAGTCCATCGGGTTTTGCGCAATCGATATCGTTGTCAGAAGCGCGAGCAGGGCGAGAGTCTTAAGTCTTTGCATGAGACTCCTGGGATACCTTAGCGGCAGTGGTGCCAACCACTTCAGTGCGGGCGTAGCTGTATTTGATTTTGGAAGGAATCAGGCAGATGATTGTCCCAAAGAGGACAACCCAGAAGCCGACCCAGATCCAACTCAC
>CANGVB010000252.1 GCA_947456995.1 Bryobacteraceae bacterium
GTATTTCTTGACCGCGAAACCCGGCTCTGGCTGGGTACCAATTTAGGCCTGTTTCAAGCCCGCACCAGCCAGCCTCTCGAATGGAAAATGGCCGAAGTAAAACGCAGTGAAGAGACCGAGACGATTTATACAATCACTCAGGATTCCAGAGGCCGGGTTTGGGCGGCGGGTAACGCCGGTTTGCTGGTGCTCAATGAAGGCCTGTGGCGTCGGCTGAATGCCAGGTCGGGGCTTCTCACCAACAGCACCTGGTTTGCCCGTGAAATACGCAAGGACGTGATAGCAGTTGGTTATCTGGAAAGCGTCGGAGCTTCACGCATCCTTTGGGGCGAGGGCGCCAGTTCTATGAATCACACCACCGAAGATGGATCCAGCGGATTCATGAGTTATTTCGAGGGTGTGGACAAGCGAGGGTTGCACTGGACAGGTACAGACCAGGGTGTCCTTTTATCGAATGGGAAAGAAGTTCACAAAATCACCGATCAGGATGGCTTGATCTGGAATGATTGCAATTCGAATGCTTTTTTCGCCGATGAAGACGGCAGTGTCTGGATCGGAACCACCAGAGGATTGGCGCACGCGCGAATACAAACTCAATTTAGGGAGACAATTCCAGCCCTTAAAATTGCCTCGCTGAAAGTGAATGGCAAAGCGGTGGAAGTCACTGATGTCATTCGAGTCCCCGGTCTTCCCAATTCGATAGAACTTGAAGTGAGCCCTCTCAGTTACCGGCATAGCAATCGCATTGAATACCAGTTCCGTTTAGGCATCGGCGATGAACCCTGGGTGATTCGAAACTCTGGAATCGTCAATATTTCGGGAATACCTGGAGGCTCCACTCGCATGCAGGCCAGAGTCAAGTTTGGCCGCCAGCCCTGGAGTGAAACGTTAATTGACCTGCCGGTTGAGGTAGACGTGCCTTTCTGGCAGAGTTGGACTGCGCGCATATTCCTAGTGCTTGGCCTGGCAGTGGGAGTCGCTCTTGTGTGGCGCTACCGCAACAAAAAGTTGATCGAGGAGCGATCGAGGCTTGCAACTGCAGTTGCCAACCGGACTAGCGAAATTCAGCGGCTCCTGCAGGAGGCTCGTGAAACAAGCCGGTTGAAGACGGAGTTTCTGGCTAACATGAGCCACGAAATTCGAACTCCCATGAACGGCGTTTTGGGAATGCTTCAATTGACAGCAGGCACGCAGCTCAATCCAGAGCAGCAGAACTTCGTTGATCTTGCCAAGCGCTCGGCCGAAAATCTCCTGAGTTTGCTCAATGAGATTCTTGATTTGTCCAAAGTGGAAAGTGGTTTTCTTGAATTGGATGAGCAGCCATTTGTGCTGCGTGATTCCATCAACCAGATTTGTTCTCTTCTCCAGCCAAATGCGGAAGGAAAGGGCATCCGGATCGAGAGTCAGGTGGATGCTTCCCTGCCGACCCAGATCCTGGCCGACAGGAATCGATTGCAACAGGTCTTGCTAAACCTGATTGGCAACGCGGTCAAATTTACAGATTCCGGCTTTGTCAAATTCAAGATCACCCGAGGCGAGGGCGATGAGTTGCACTTTCTTGTTGAAGATTCCGGCATAGGGATCGCACCCGAGAAGCAGGCGTTTATCTTCGATGCCTTTCGGCAGGCTGATGGATCTACCACGCGCAGGTTTGGAGGCACCGGCCTTGGCCTTGCCATTTCGCAGAAGCTTGTACTTCTAATGGGTGGTTCCATAAAGGTGGAGAGCGAAGTAGGTTTGGGCAGCCGCTTCTCTTTTTCGATTCCTCTCAAGACACCGATTGAAAACGAAGCGAGGCCCGAGCCGGCTGGCCCAGTGGAATCCAGTTTTCTGAATCCTCTGCGAATCCTTCTTGCTGAAGACAATCGTGTCAATCAACTTGTGGTCACCAAGCTTCTGGAGCGACAGGGGCACTCGGTGACTCTGGCTGAGGATGGGGCACTTGCGGTCGAGGCGATGCAGCGGCAGAGTTTTGATCTGATCCTGATGGACATCCACATGCCAGTGCTGGACGGCATTCGCGCAACAGAAAAAATTCGCGAGCTTCAGAGCGGAAAGCGAATTCCGATTGTCGCCTTGTCTGCTGGGGTACTTGCAGAAGAACGGAAGCGTTGCTTCGATGCCGGAATGAATGCCTTTATTGGAAAGCCGGTCCGCGATGCGGAACTTCGCGAGATGCTTGCCCGCTTCTCACCCGGCTAGTTATTGCTCGCCCAATACGAGCTTCGAATCCGAGCTGAACTTTCGAAACTTGTCGTAGCGAATTTCGATGCCAACGCGCAACATTTTTCCGAGCAGCCGGGCATCGGCCCGTATGTCGATTTCTTTCGGGAGCCAAACCTCGTTGTTGACCAGTGTCTGGTCTAGCCGGATCTTGGCCCCGGGTTGCAGACGGACGAGGAACCAGCCAAAGGAAATCGTGTCGTGCGTGTCCAGTTCCATGCGGGTTAACTCATAGGTCTCCTGATCGACCCAGACCACGCCCTTCACCTTTTTCATTTGATCGGCCCGTCTGCCCTTGCCGGCGAATCCGGGTCTTGGCTCTCCTCGGATACCCCAGCACTTTCGTCCCAGAATCGCCTTCTCCCCAACGAGTGCAAACTGGAAGGCATCAAGAACTTCTTTACGCGCCTCAATTTCTTCGCGCTTATCTTTCTCGGTTTCACCGCGCCGCTTCGCCCTCTCTCTTGGGCTTTCATTTTTGATTTTTGCGATTTCCTTGTCGACTCGTTTTTGCTCTGCCTGCTCTTCCTTCGGGCTTAGCGGTTTACCCTTTTTCATCAGCAGTCGTTCGATCTCCGCCCCATCGACATGGAATACTTCATGCAAGTCTTCGTTGTCTTCCTTGAGCCGCCCGTCCTTATCGTAGGTTTTCTGGATTGTTTTGCGCTCGTACATGTAAGTGTCGAGCATGGCGAGGTTTCGCTCGTCGCGTTCCATAGCGCGCTTGATGATTTCTTTAGGATCCTGTGCACACAGGGACGCGGCGAGAAAGAGCCAACCTAGTTTCATGAATACTCCTAGCGAATCTGACGATAAATCCAGCCCAAACGTTCCGCCGGATATCCAAGGCTGTAAGCGGTCTGGATGAGGAACCATACATAGACGGTTCGTCTGAGCCCGGCCTTGCGCCAACGGCGGTCGGAAACAAAAATTGGCTCCGCGAGCATAGCCATGCGGCCTCCCCATCCGAAGAGACGGCGGCCAAACTCGTAATCTTCCATGATCGGATAGGGCTTAAAGCCACCCATCTCATGGAATACCTCGCGGCGCACAAAAATGCCAGCATCCCCGTAGAAGATTCCCAGGTAGCGCCGCCAGTGGTAAATCCGGTTGAAGGCCCGGGCGATCCAGTCGTCTCCATCGAAGTAGACGTCGAAGATGCCGCCTTTCTTACGCGATGGCTCCAAACTTTTTACCAGGATTTGCAGCGCACCGGGGTTCAGCCTGACATCGGAATGCAGAAAGAGCAAGACGTCTCCCGTAGCTGCCGCAGCACCCTGGTTCATTTGTGGGCCGCGTCCTGGGGGGCCAACCACCAGCGTGGCTCCCGAATCGACTGCAATGCTTTGGGTTGAATCGGTAGAGCCGCCGTCGGCCACGATCAGCTCATGAGCGCCAAGGGCGTTTGCCATGTCGAGAAAGGACGCTATGTTCGAGGCCTCGTTGAGGACGGGGACGATGATGGATACCCGCATGGTACGGGTGGATCTATGAACGCAATGCGACGTTTTCGCCACGTCCGGCGAGGGCTCTGACGCTGGGCCCACCACACAACCCCACTCCAACATTTTGGAGAGCGTGCAGGAGGTTATAGAAGACCTGATAGATCATCTGTTCGTTGACGGCAACCCGGCCTGGCAGTTTGAATCGGGCCGAAATTTCTTTGGCAATATGCATTCGCAGGCCGTTTGGCATGAGGTTGCCACGACGATCGCGGATGTTGGCGATGGCAATCGGGGTCTGCAAGACATTCCCACTGGCCCCGTCCACATAAAACTGGCAACGCGAAAACCAGCCCAGATTCCCGGGATCTGCAGCATCGAACAAAAGCAAGGGAGACTGGCGCTCTTGCGCGGTCAGTTCGACAATCCAGGCCCGCCCGGTTTCCTCAATCTTGAGATCAAAACCAGCCTGGCTGGCTATACCGCCCAGTGCTTCTGTCTCCAATTCAAGGAGGATGTACTTCTCGCCTGCTGCCTGCAAAACCTGCATTTGTACTTTTTATCTTACTATCGGAAGTGTTGAAATCCCCAAAACCACTTTTCTTGTTTGATATTGATGGCACCCTTTTGTCCAAGGCCGGGCCTCATCACCGTCATGCGCTTGAGCATGCTGCCGGATTATCTGCCGGTAGACCGATCACAACCGAAGGCGTCCCGGTTGCCGGAATGCTCGATCGCGACATCTTGCGTTTGATGTTGAGCCAGGCTGGGGTTTCCGACAAGCGTATCGCCCAATGGATGCCGGCCATCGTCGCCGAAGCCCAGCGACACTACCCCAGAATCTGCCCTGACCTGCGCCACCGGGTTTGCCCTGGAATGCGCGCCTTTCTTGGCAAGTTGAGGCGGCGTGGCATCGCAGCCGGACTGGTTACCGGCAACCTTTCCCGCATCGGCTGGCACAAGATGCATCAGGCCGGGCTGCGGAGTTTCTTCAGTTTTGGAGCATTTGCTGAAATGGGCCGCACCCGCACTGAACTGGCGGCCAGAGCGATGCAGCAGGCTCGACGCATGAAGCTCTGCTCAGAAGATTGCAAAGTTTATCTTGTGGGCGATCACCTCAACGACATCCGTGCCGCACGCGACAATAAAATCTCGATTATCAGCGTCACCACGGGCCCCATGTCACGGCAGGAATTGTCTGCTTTCTCTCCGGATTTTCTACTAGACAACATTCGGGACCTGCCATTGGAGATAATGGAAACTTAAATGTTTGTCTTCCGAATCTTGCTCCTGTCAGCAATCCTTTGGCTTCAGTCCTGTTCTTCGACGCCTTCAGAGGGGCTTCCTGCCCCCCCCAAAGTAATCGTTGGTGGAACTCTCATCGATGGAACGGGACGGCCTCCCATTGCTGATGCCATTGTGATTGTTGAGCTGGGCAAGATCGTGGTTGCAACATCTTCCAATGGGATCAAGATCCCTGAAAACGCGGTCAAGACCAACGCCAAGGGTCTATACATTACGCCGTCTCAAACTGGTGCAAGACTCGAGTACGGTGCTTCTGCCGACCTTTTCCTTCTCTCTGGCAATCCACTCGATAATCCTCTAATTCTCGGCAGCCCCATGCGTGTCATGAAGACAGGAGAGTGGTTGGATGCCAATAAAAAATAGCCCTGCCGCACCTCCTCCTCCTGAAGATGCAGCTCAGTCGCTTTCGGTCAAGCGGGCTGAAGTAGAGTTTCACAACTTTGCAAGTCTTGGCGAGCCCGAAAGAGCGGCCCGCGTTTACGCGGAAGAAAATCAGCGCCGCGGTGCCATCCTCGACGAAATGCGCGAGTTTATTGGCCCGATGACTCCCTTCCTTGAAATCGGTTCCAATGCCGGCCACTCCAGCTACATGCTTTGTAACCAATACGGTGCATCCGGATATGCCCTCGATATCTCGGAAGACTCTCTTCGTTACGGGATCGCATTGCGCGATAAATGGCAATTGGAGAATTCTCCCGTCCTCGTTGCTGGCGATGCTCTTCATCTGCCCTTCAAAGACAACTCGCTGCGTATGGTTGTGGCCTTTCAGATGCTCTCGCAATTCATGGATATCGAGAGTGTGTTTCTCGAAGTCAAACGCGTGCTGGCTCCTGGCGGGATTTTCCTTTTTGCCGAAGAACCGATGCGCAGGCTGCTCACCGCTCGTTTCTATCGCTGCCCTTACTACGACACGATGAAGCCGTGGGAGCGCAAGCTTTACGACTGGGGCCTGCTTGGTTTCCTGGTCAAGGATGTGATTGGTGCGCATCAGGAAGAGTCCTTCGGTATCCATCAAAATCACCGCATGTATTTGAGTGACTGGCATAAGCTGATCACCAAGCACTTCGCCGAACAA
>CANGVB010000253.1 GCA_947456995.1 Bryobacteraceae bacterium
TTCCAAAAAGTGGGGCGAAGAAACAGCCAAGTACCTCTTTGTGGAGAATCCGGGGGCAGTACTGCGCGGCGGCAAGCTGGTGGGTGCCTCAAAACCTCGTAAAAAGGGTTTCTTCTCCTTCCTAGGATAGAACTTTCAAGAATGCCTGCCCATTGTCGATATGGGCCATGTGGCAGACACCAGTTTTTCGATCCAGGAACTAGAGAGAGTCTTCGCGGAAAGTCCGAAGCTTGGGCACGAGCAACTGCAGCAGTGGAAAACCGAGCATCATGCGGAGTTCTTGAAACAGGCAATCGAACTGCTCGAATCCGGGCAGGGCAATAGTTTTTCTCAAATCGTATTGAAGCTCCTGCGGCAGGATGCATCCAGCTTGAAGCAGCTTGTCGCTACGGCAGACTTGTTGAGTCTTGACGATTCGATTCGAATGCTTCGTGTAGCGAGCAAGAACGATGCTGGCTATCAGAATCATCTGGTGTCCAATGTAAAGTCTGAGATCGATCATTCCGGTGCCTGGATTGCTAAACAAGAACTGACGCGTGTGTTGGAGATTTTGTCTCAGTCAGTGGATGCCGAACACCTTGAGGGAATACTCACTTTATTGAGTGAACATCCAGACCCGAGGTTAAGGTCCAAGGTGGCTATGCTTGCGGGCTCGATGCTGCGTGAACAGCCCAAGTGCGTTGCCTTGCTCAAAGATCCAGACCCGAGAGTGCGAGCCAACGCTATTGCTTCTTTGTGGGGCCGCCGTGATTCAGAGTCGATTCATATTTTCAAAGAAGCAAGCCTGGATTCCTATCACCGTGTGATTGCCAACGGAGTTTATGGCTTGTACATGGCAGGGGAGATATCTTCGGTGCGAGGGATTCTTAAGCTGGTAAGGGATGCGGATCTCGACCGGCAACTGGCTGGCGGCTGGCTGATGGGACAAACAGCCGATCCGCGGTTTTTAAATGTCGTAGAAGAATACCTCACGGTGAAGACGGGCCGGGTAAAGCTGGCTTTGCTGAATGCATCGAGAAAGATCAAGAAGCGGCTCTCCGACCTGAAGGCGAAACCGGCGCTCGGTCTGGAGTTGGTAGGCTTTGATCGCTTGGAGAAGGGCCGGGTGCGCGCGAGCCTGCTTGTGCGACGGCCAGATGGAACCAAATTCGCTCCCAATGAATTGCTGGCTACTCAGGTGATCGTAAAGGATGGCGACCTGCGAGTGGATCAAGTCCACTTCGAAGCAAGAGGCGGTGTTGAGGCAGCTCACAGCATTTTCTTGATTCCACAGCGTACGACCGCAGCCAGGGGCTTCTATGACGAGATGGAGCAGGGTCTTGAAGTAGCGATCTCACAGAAACGTGCCACCGACTACTGGTCGATTCAGAAATACAACCCACCTTCGAAGGGTAAGCAGTCTGAGCCAACCCTGATCGACTTTTCGACCGATGCCACAAGTTTGGTGAAGCACCAACTCAAAGATTTGGAAGGTGCATCAGCGAGCCTCGCCGAAGGATTTGAGTTAGCTCTCAGTTCCTTTCCAGCCTCTTCCAGTCGCAGGCATCTTGTGCTGGTTCTCGATCCCGAACTGGGTGCCGAGTTTGAAGTACCTGCAACTTGGCCTGCGCTGATGGAGAAGCAAGGTGTAGTGTTGTATGTCGTTTCTTGTGGAGAGCTGAGCGAAGCAACTGCGCAACCTCTATGGCAACTCTGTTCGGCCCGCCGGGGTGCCTATCTGGAATCAAAGGTAGAAGCCAGGCTTGCCCCTGTTTTGGCGCGATTGGCCTCGGCTTTGCCCGGCTATTTTTACGTGACCTATCTTCTCGGCCGTTCTCTGCCTAACCCGGATCCGTTGCAACGAGTCACGATTGAAGTTCTTCCTCCGGATGGTTATGGCTGCATCGTTATCCAGGCCGATGGTGAACTGCTTGCTGAAGAAGGTCCAGGCCTGGCCGACTAGCCGTAATCTGAAAGCTAAACTGAAAGCGTGACATGGATCCACGCCTTCTTAGGTCTCTTGCTTTTTTGTCCGGCCCTCTTCAGCCAGACAACCACACCTGATTCCCGTCTCAAATTGGGTGACTTGAGCAAGGTTCTCAGGGACGCCACTCTCGATCCGGAGGCTTGCTTCCGTGTGCGTGAATTTGCCTACCGTCGCAATGAAGTCCGTATTTTCCTGACTGAAGGCATATTGATATTCCGCAAGCCTGTGAATGGAATGAGGACGGGTGCGGTTTTTGTCGCCAGTGAAGAGCTTGAAGATGCCGAGATCCTCCTGATTCCACCGAACCGGATGGAACGCCGGTCTCTGGCCAGCTTTACCGGAGAGCCAAACCTTGACGAGCATTTTCATGCGGCTGTCTTTCTGTTTACCGATGGTACCGGCGAGAAGTGGATGGACGAACTCAACCGCAGCGAGACAGCGAAGCGGAGCCCCGAGCGCGGAGTATTGGCTGCGGAGAAATGGAACGATGTGGTTCGCAATCTCAGCGATAGCCTCGAAACCCGGCTGCTTGAAGATCTCAGCAACGGTGGTGGGCCTGGCAAAGGATGTTTTTTTGCGGCATTGTCGGGACGCAAACTGGGCAACTTCGATATCTATCTCGATCCTCGCGGCCGTGAGGAATTGCTGGTTGGCCAGATGGAGAATCTGGAAGGTCGCAATCGATATAACTTCTGGGCGCACTTTGAGCCGAAAAGAACCCAACCACGCGTGATGCCTGGGCCGGTTGCGAAAATCGAACGTTTTGAAGTGAAGGCAGTGATTGCCGAGGACTTGCAGTTTCGTGCCACCGTACGAATGACTCTGCGTTCAAATCAGGATGGTCTGAGTGTTCTGCCCGTGGATCTTTCTCCCCGGTTGCGCGTGAAGGCGGCGCGATGGAATGGCGAGCCTGTCGAGGTCTTCCAACGGGATGCATTACGCGCCAATCTGTTGCGCAATGGGGATTCTGAGGGCTTGCTTCTGCAGCCGGCTCAGCCACTGAAACTCGGTGAGACTGGGGTGCTTGAGATTGAAGAAGAAGGCAACATCTTCTTCCGCGCAGGCAACGACGTTTTGTATCTTGCAACTCGGGCTAGCTGGTTCCCGCAAATGCAGTTTCAGGCAGCTCCTTTTGAGGCGAGCTTTGAACACTCTAAACTGCTTACGCTGGTTTGCCCCGGGCAACGCAAGGAAACCACAAAGGGCGACAGCAAGCTCACTACCTGCAAGGTGGATCAGCCGCTGCGACTTTTTGGGTTTAACCTCGGAGCCTTCGAGTCGACTTCGGTTAAGCGTGGCAGCTTTGAGGTAGAAGTTTATGCCAACAAGACCCTCGAGAGCGCGCTGGTGAGCCGTCCTGCGCAGCAGATCATGGTTGCGCCTCAACCTGGACCCGGCCAGCGACGGCGTATCGATTTTCCTGTTGTGATGAATTCGCCTTCTCCTCCGGCCGATCCGTTGTCGCGTATGCCTGCGATGGCGGAGGAGATTGCAGGAGCAATGGAGTTTTTCACTTCCCTTTTTGGGCCGCCACCTCTGGCTCGTGTAGTGGCTGCTCCAATCCCAGGCGCCTTTGGACAAGGGTTCCCGGGCTTCCTCTATCTATCGACACTCGCCTATCTTGAAGACCGCAATCTGCCCGCCGCCGAAAAGGCTGAGTGGCAGGGCAGATATTTCCGCGAGATTTTGGAAGCACATGAACTTGCGCACCAATGGTGGGGCAACCATGTCGGGTTTGAAAACTATCGCGATGAGTGGCTGTCAGAGGCTTTTGCCAACTATTCTGCCCTGCTCTACCTCGAGAAGCGACGCGGGGGGAAGCCGATTGAGACGGTGCTCGAGGAGTACAAGCGCCGTCTGATTTTTGAAGGCAAAGACGGCAAGAGTCTTGAATCGGCCGGCCCTCTTGTTTTCGGCATGCGCTTGCGTTATTCCGATCCGGTAGCCTGGCATGCGGTCACCTACGGGAAGAGCACCTGGGTTCTGCATATGTTGCGCAACCGGCTTGGCGATGCCGCTTTTTTCAAGATGTTGGCGCAACTGGTCAAAGACTACGCCGGCAAGGCCATGACCACAGAGGACCTGCGACGGGCTGCTGCCGCCATGCTGCCCAAGGACGCGCCCGATCGAGAGCTCGTGAATTTCTTCGAGACATGGGTTTATGGCACGGGATTGCCGCATCTCGAGTTGACGTCCACGGTGAAGGGCATTGCTCCGCGCAAGGTGATCGAGTTGCGACTGAAGCAAACGCTGGTGCCTGAAGATTTTGCCCTCGACGTGCCTGTGGAGATTCAGTTGCCGCGCGGGCAGAAGTCGATCCGGTGGATGCGAAGTGGTCCGGAAGACGATGTGCTTGAGATTCCTTTTGCCGGCGCTGTGCCTCCAAAGGTGCTGCTTGATCCTCGCGGAACAATTCTTAAACGCTAACGCGGGGTATCCTTGAATCTGGATGGAATCTCCCGTACAGGAATCGCCCGAAGTCCGGGCCACACGCGTCTCGATTATTATTGTTTCCCAGCATCAATGTCAGCTCTTGCGGCCGACGTTGACTGCCTTGGCCGCTCGCTCTGAGCCAGACTTGAGTGAGGTGCTGGTTGTCGACTGCGGCAGCCGCGATGGAAGTGCTCGTCTGGATGATGAGTTTGAGGGAATTACGATTCTCAGGCTACCCCATAACTTTGGCTGGACCAAGGCGATCAACATCGCCACACGCACCGCCAAGGGGGAGTATCTTCTTCTCCTTCCCAATGGCTGTCAGGTGGGTCCGGATTCCATACAGCAGATGCTGAGCGCGCTTGAGGCAGACCCGCAAGCTGGGGCCGTGTGTCCTGCCGGCGACCTCTTTGCCTTGCCCAAGCCAGGCGATACTGCTTTGGCCAGGGGCTCTGAGTACCCTTTTGATCAGCCCGTGTTGTTGCCCAAGCTAGCGCTGGTGAGCATGAACTATCTGCCCGACAGATATGGTCAATACTATGGCGATCTTGAGTTGTTCCACAAGATGAAGGAAGCGGGCAAGCGAGTGCTTGTGTTGCAGGATCTGGTTCTGCCAAGGGAGCGTGCCGCTCAGGAGATGATCAGCCCCGAAATGGATGAAGCCGACCGGATGAATGGGCTGGGTTCGTTTTATTCCAAGAATTATGGCTTCATGGCAGGCTTCGGTTTCTGGCTGGCTCAAACGGCCAAAGCTTTCTTTTCATTTCGTCTAGGGCTTGCGGGAAAACTCTTAGGCGGCTCTAAGGTGGATGGACTATAAAGATTTCGTCCGATGATCCGATCTTCTCCTTGAGGATCATCACAGATGGACGCTATGCTCTGGTTGTTTATGCCTTTGTTTGTCGCTGCCGGGTCGGCCTTACTGGCTTACTTCGTCATGCAGTCGAAGCTGGAAGTTGCAATTTCCAAAGAACGTGAGACTATGGCCGAGGCCCGGGCTGCGATTGCAACCCACGCCAAGACGCTCGAAGAAACCATCAAGGCGACTGAAGAACGTACGCGCCGCCAGGCACTCGATGACTTTCTTGCCGATTTCCGTGTTGAAGAACGTCATTACTCTCGCGAGAGCAAGAGCCTCTTTCTCAACCGCAAGTCGATGGTATTGCAAGAACGCCTCTTTTTCCGAAACATTCCGCTCAGCAACTGGGTAGAGCACGAGATGGTGGTTGAGGACGGCGGCGATCTGCAAAAGCTTGCCAAAGCCTGCAGCGTGTTTAGCGCTCGCGGTATGTCTGGTGATGGTGCGGCTTCGGCGATCCCACAATTGGCTGGAGCTGGTGGAGCGGTGCCGGTTTCTTCTGCCAAGTTGCTGTCGATGGATTCGCCACAGCCACGCCGTAAGGGCATCGCCGGTTAAATCCGGTAGGCTACACTTAAGGCTAAAGGGGCTTTTGCCAGCCTAATCAGCCACCCATGCCTGCCGTATCCATTCACACCTCTATCGCCGAAGAGATCCTTGCTCTCAAGCAAGAACGTAAAGCGATCATTCTGGCCCACCACTATCAGGAATCTGAGATTCAGGAACTGGCCGATGTGATCGGTGACAGCCTGGAGCTCGCGCGTAAAGCCAAACAA
>CANGVB010000254.1 GCA_947456995.1 Bryobacteraceae bacterium
AGCGCTGCTCCAGCCTCACCCGGTGGCTCATCACCACCCCCAGCGTCTTAGGCATGTACTGCACCTGCTGCCAGCTACGATGCTCCGTACCCACCGTCGAGCCGCTTCCAGTCCGAATCCACACATAGCCCTGCGTCAGAAACAGATTGGGCCGGACGTAATAATTTACGCCCGGCCTCAATAGACTCTGATTCCAATCCTCGTTCAAATCCCGGCGATACTGACCATCAAAATGGACACCCCATTTTTCAGTCAGTCGATGATCGCCAAAATACGAAGACCAACTCCGTACATTCGTCTCAGCGCAAGCTGAAACCGCTAGGAGCCCAAGCGCTTGGCCAATTCGACAAAGCTGCGCAAGCCAACCCCAGTGGGGCCTTTTGAAAGCCACGCCTTCCCGTCGTCGATCCACGCAGTTCCCGCGATATCCAGATGTACCCAAGGCGTATCTTCCACCCATTCCTTGATGAATAGTGCCGCAGTAATCGATCCAGCTCCGCGGCTTCCAATATTAGGCATATCGGCAAAAGCGCTTTTGAGAAGATCCTTATATTCTTCATCCATCGGCATTGCCCACATCTTCTCGCCTGCAGCCTTCGCCGCACCAAGAACTTCACCCTGCCACGCCTCGTCATTGGAGAACACCCCAACATTCACAGCGCCCAAAGCGATCGTAATTGCGCCCGTTAGCGTCGCCGCATCCACCATCCGGTTCACACCCATCTTCTTTGCATAGGTAATCGCATCGATCAGAATCAGACGCCCTTCAGCATCCGTATTCAACACCTCAATCGTCTTACCTGCCATCGAAGTAACAATGTCGCCAGGCCGCACTGCATTCGAACTCGGCATATTCTCAACCGTCGGTACAAATGCTGTCACTTCAACATTCGGCTTCAGCTGCGCAATCGCCAGCATCGCCCCAATCACAGCCGCCCCGCCAGCCATGTCGTACTTCATCTTCTCCATGTTCTCGCTCGGCTTGATGGAGATCCCACCAGTGTCAAAGGTCACACCCTTACCCACCAGCCCCAGATGAATCCCGGGCACCGGATTGGCCGGCTTGTAGCTCAACACAATCAACGCAGGCGGCTCGGCACTGCCCTGCGACACACACAACAAGCTACCCATCCCCAACTGCTTCATCCGGTCTTCATCGAGGATGTCGCAACCCAGTCCCTGGGCCTCAGCCATCTCACGAGCCCGCGCCGCCAGCTTCAGCGGAGTCAACAAATTTCCCGGCTGATTCACCAAAGCCCGCGCAACATTCTGCGCTTCCCCAATGACGGCACCATTCCGAAGCGCCTCAGCGAGTTCGGTCGTCCCACCCTCAGCCAACAACAAAAAGCTGTCCAAATGTTTGGAGTCCTTCTTGCTCTTATGCTCGTCAGGCTCATAATCTCCAGCAACGGCTCCCTCAGCCAGCGCCTGCACCAGCTCCGCCTTTTGCAGCAGCCCATCCACTACCATCGCCACGCTGGCAATGGATTTCGCCTTGAGCGTCCGCGCCACCGCGCCGCCCACCTTGCGAGCTATCGCCGCATCCAGCTTTTCTATTTTGCCGATCCCCACCAGCACAGCCCGCTTCGCCGTCAACCCGGCTGGTTGGTGCAATACGGCAGTCTCAAACGCCTTACCGGTAAACTCTCCACTGGCATACAATTCCGCAGCCCATTGTGTAATGGCAGCATTGTCGATCGAAGGCGCAACGCCCTCACCAGCCGCAAAAACCACCGCATCAGCGGCAACAGTCTTGAATCCCTGATATTGAATACTAGTTTTCATTGATACCTTCTCGCCTTCATGGCAACTCTTGCTTCCGCTTCCTGCTCACGGGTCTTCAACGTTTCCCGTTTATCGTGCAGTTTTTTACCCTTCGTCAGCCCAAGCTCACACTTGATCCGGCCGTCCTTGAGATACATCTTCAGCGGCACCAGTGACAATCCCTTCTCCCGGGTCTTGGAGAACAGCTTCAGAATCTCCCGCTTGTGCATCAACAACTTGCGGGCATGAACCGGTTTATGGTTTTCTATGTTCCCGTGGCTGTACTCGCTGATATGGACGTTTTCAAGAAAGGCTTCGCCGTTTCGAATCTCCGCCCAGCCGTCCTTCAGCTGCACTTTCCCATTCTTTGCGGCTTTAACTTCGGTCCCGGTCAAAACAAGACCGGCCTCAATTGTTTCCAGCACAAAGTACTCGTGCCGCGCCTGGCGGTTGTCCGCAATCGTTTTATTTCCTTCGTTTTCCCGCTTCATTGCACGATCCAGACCCTCAATGCGTCAATTACTATAGGCGCTTGACGAATTGGTGCCTAAAGTCCAAAGTTTACCACGAGAAATCGAATAAGATGCCTTTTTACAAAGGTTTAGCCAGATTAAACAGTTTCGCCCTAGCCTTCGTATTGTGCTTCCAGACCGTCGTTGTCCCTCAACCGGTGGAGGCCAAAAACCGCAAAAGCGAAAAATTATTGAAAGACGCGCAGCTCGCCGAAGCCAAAGGCGATTACGACAAGGCCCTCGAACTTTACGAGCAGGCCCTCGGAATCGACCCCCGCGACACCGCCTACAAGCTCGGCCTCGACCGTGTCCGCTTCCAGGCCGCCCAAAAACTGGTCGACCGTGGTGAGAAACTCCGCGCCGAAGGCAAACTCGAAGAAGCTCTCAACCTCTTCCAGCGCGCCTTTGCTCTCGATCCCGCTAGCGCCATCGCCGAACAGCGCATGCGCCAAACCTTCGAGATGATCCGCAAAGAGAAGAAGGAAGGCCCCACCCAGCCCGAAGATCGTGGCATGTCCGCCGCCGACAAAGTGAAGCGGCAAAACGAGCAGAAGCTCGAAACCATGATGGACGCCCCCGTCCTCAAGCCCATCAAGCGCGAAATCGTCAACCTCAAGATGAACAACCAGCCGGTCAAGATCCTCTTTGAGACCCTCTCCAAGATGGCCGGCATCAACGTCATGTTCGACCCGGATTTCGTCAGCCAGAACTCAGGCAAGAATTACCCCGTAGACTTCCAGAACACTACCCTCGAGGAAGCCCTCGATTACCTCTCGATCCTCACCAAAGCCTACTGGAAGCCCATCTCGACCAACGCAATCTACGTCACCCTCGACAACCCTCAAAAGCGTCGAGACTATGAAGACTACATCGTAAAAGTTTTCTACCTGCAGCACGCTCTCGAACCCCAGGAACTTCAGGAAATCGCCAACGCCATCCGTGTCGTTGGCGAATGCCGTAAAGTCGTCCCTTACGTCGCTCAGATGGCCATCATGGTCCGCTGCACTGCAGACCAGGTCTCGCTCGTCCAAAAGATCCTCAACGACATGGACAAGCCCCGAGCTGAAATCATGCTCGACGTCTACATCCTCGAAGCCAACCGCACCAAGACTCGCTCCCTCGCCGCCACAATCGCCAACGGCACCAAGGGCGGTCTCAATCAGGCCATTACCTTCAATCCCCGCAATACAACCACTACCGGTACAGGCACAACCTCCACCGCCTCAACTGGAGTTTCTTTATCCAGGCTCAGTAGTCTCACTACCAACGACTTCTCTGTAAATCTGCCAGGAGCCTTTCTCCAGGCCCTCCTCGACGACCGCACCACCCGCGTCGTCCAGAACCCCCAAGTCCGCACCGTCGACAACAAAAAAGCCACCCTCCGCATCGGTGATCGTTACCCCTACGCCACCGGTAGCTTCAACGTCGGTACCGGCGTCGGCGGCGGCAGCCCCATCGCCTCCACACAGTTCCAATTCGCCGAAGTCGGCGTCAACATCGACATCACACCCAAGATCCACGGCAACGACGAAGTCTCCCTTCGAGTCGAAGTGGAAGTCTCAAACATTCGTGACCAGGTCGACATCGGCGGTGTCCGCCAGCCTGTCATCGGCCAACGTAAGATCGGCGAAGATATCCGCATCAAGGAAGGCGAAATCAACGTCATGGGTGGCCTCAAATCCAATAGCCGTTCCAAGAACCTCAGCGGCCTCCCCTGGCTGGTAACCCTCCCAGGCCTCGGCTGGCTTTTCGGTACCGATGGTGACGACCGTAGCGACAGCGAACTTCTCGTTGTTCTCGTACCTCACCTTGTGAGGGCACCAGAACTGACAGACCTCAACCTCAAAGGCATCAGCACCGGTACAGACCAGCAGGTACGCGTCAGCTTCCAGGCCAGGGACGAAAAGCCTGCCCCGGCCCCGGCCCCTGCTCCAGCCCCTGCAGTCATCCCAATCACCCCACCGCTCAAGCTGCCCGTCCCAATAGCGCAAATGACACAGCCGCAGACGAGGAACCGTCTCACTCTGGTTCCTCCCTCTGGCCAAACCTTCCTGGGTGCACCCGTCGAAATGAGTTTGAATGTGGAATCTGCTGAAGACCTCGTCAAAGCCCCACTTCGCATCGACTACGACAGGCAGCTGCTCAAGCTCATCAGCGTATCTTCCGGCGGCCTCTTCTCGCCCGACGGCAAGAAAGAAAATCTCCTCATCGATCTGGGCAAGGGTGAAATAGATTTATCCCTGGCAGCAGGCACGCCCGGCGTCAATGGGTCTGGATCGCTCATCAAGATGACCTTTATCAGCCTCGCCAAAGGCGATGCAGCAATCCGCATTGCCGACGCCAAACTCGCCAACTCAAAGAACGAAAATCTCGACGGCAACCCCTTGCCCGAGCTGACAGTCAAAATTCAATAAGACGCTTATGTTCCAGATATCAGATCGCCGCCGCCAATCCCAACGAGGGCTCACCCTCGTAGAACTGGTAGTCGCCTTCACAATCTTGATCACCCTAAGTGCCATGGCCCTCCCGATGGCCCGCTACAAGGTGCGTCGCGAAAAAGAGCGAGACCTCCGCTTCGCCTTGCGCGAGATCCGCACCGCGATCGACAAGTACAAGGACATGGCCGAACAGCAACAACTCGGACAAACAAAACTAGGCAGCGAAAACTACCCGGAAACCCTTGAAATCCTTGTAGAAGGCGTAAAGGTCCCCGGGCCCCAGGACAAAAAGATCCGCTTCCTCCGCCGCCTCCCCAGAGACCCCTTCACCGGCGGCACAGACTGGGGCAAGCGCAGCGTCCAGGACGATCCCAAGAGCCAAAGCTGGGGCGGCCAAAACGTATTCGACGTCTTCACAAAAACCATGGAGAAAGCACCCGATGGCACGCTCTACTCTGAGTGGTAACAGGTTCCGTCGCGGTTTCACGATCGTCGAAATGATCATCGTAATGACGATCATCTCGATCATCCTCTCGCTCGCGATCCCGATCTACCAAAAATCCCTCGTACGTGCCCGCGAAAGCGTCCTGAAGAACAACCTCTTCACCATGCGCACTGTAATCGACGAGTACACCTACGACAAACAAAAGGCCCCTCAAGACCTTCGCGATCTTGTCGACGCTGGCTACCTCCGCTCCATCCCGGTTGATCCCATGACGGGCCGCGCCGACACGTGGCGCACCGTCCAGGAAGACTCCCTCGCCAGCGTGAACCAGACTGAACCTGGAATCTATGATGTTAAGTCTGGCTCCGACCAGAAAAGCCTCGAAGGCACTCCTTACGCTGAGTGGTAGCCTATAAGTTTCAAGCAAACTTATGTCTAATCCTCAATCCGACATCGGCCTGATTGGCCTCGCCGTCATGGGCCAGAACCTGGCTTTGAACATTGCCGACCACGGCTTCCGCATCTCGGTCTACAACCGCACCACCGCCACGATGGAAAAGTTCGTAGCCGAAAATCCTGACACCCCGGGCGGCCTCGACGGCCAGCCCACCCTTGAAGGCTTCGTTGCATCCCTCAAGCGTCCCCGCAAGATGATCATCCTCGTCAAGGCCGGCTCTGGCACCGACGCAGTCATCGATTCCCTCGTCCCGCATCTCGAAGAAGGCGACATCATCATCGACGGCGGCAACGCCCTCTGGACCGACACCATCCGCCGCGAAAAAGCCCTCAAAGAAAAAGGCCTTCGTTTCGTCGGCTCCGGCGTCTCGGGCGGGGAAGAAGGCGCCCGTTTCGGCCC